>NZ_JACJPW010000161.1 GCF_014696265.1 Aerosakkonema funiforme FACHB-1375
GGCAATGCTAATTTCAATTGGGCAAACTTGAAAGGAGCAAATTTGGAGGGAGCAAATTTGAAGGGAGCAAAAATGCCAGATGGCAGGATACACAATGATTACTTGGAATCTGCCAACTATCTAAGTGCTTGAAAAATGATTTGTTCTTGGTTAACGATCCTGTTAATCTGATGGAACCATTAATGGTCTCTTTGGCACTTAAAAATAACTTGGTGTGATTGAGTTTGATTCTGCTTTTTGACGATCTGAAACTAGAAATGAATTTACTGTTTGAGTTTTCACGAAATCATTGCATCGCAATTTGCGCTTTTTTAGTGCCAGCAAATTTGTTACTTACTCTGGGAACAGTAGTACTTGTCAGCCAGCTTCGCCACTTAACTCAGGTGTATTTGTCAGTATTCGCTGCAAGCTTTTTCGCGTTGACTTTGTTATTGCATGATTTTACCTGGTTCAGCATTGGAGTGGTGATGGCTCCAACCTACATTTTGCTGGCCTTAGCTTGTGTTTGCCTCAGTCTCAATCTATGGGCGATCGTTCATCCAGCCAGTATGAAGCAACTAATCAAAGAATTTACATCAATAGGGTACAGAAACGTTGCAATGCTGACCAATCACACTTTCTCTCTTAAGGTGACAGAGCCCAATTAGTTCATTGAGTACTTCTAATACAAATTACAGTCGTTTTTAGAGGTTTTATGTCTACTCCCTTAACATCCGGTGTCCTCGTTACCATGATTGGTGAAGCGGTATTGCAAGATCGACTCATCAACTTACTAACAAAATTAAGGGTATCTGGTTACACAATCATTCCAGCGCAGGGTGCAGGCAGTCATGGGAGACGTATGGGAGATATGGCTGGCTATAACACCAATATTGAAATCAAAACGATCGTTACCCCGGAAATATCCACTCAACTATTTGAAGACCTGAAACCCCTACAATCCAATCATGCTTTAATTGCGTTTCGGCAAACTGTAGATGGTTTGTTTGATTAAACTGTTCCCATATTCAATGTATTTCGAGTTTGATTTTTTGGGTGATGCCAATTCTTTCTGCAAGACCGATCGACTCGATTAACTGCTCATAATCAACACCCACTAACCTTTGGGTTTCGGATGGGTGCTTTTCTATATATTCTCTCACTTGACTCATTTCAGTAAGGTAAAACTCCATTTTATCTTATTCGCTCGCAGTTGAGTTTATATGTTGGGGATATCTATTGTAAAAATTACTTGGAGCAGCTAGCTAAAATAAATAGCATAAGCGATTGCCTATTAGCTGAAATTTCATTTATTTGTGTCAAAATATATTAATTTTGTGGTAGCACGATGTCAAATCAACACCCCTTTTTTCTCCCTAGCGATGTAGGAATGGACTACACCCACTTGCGAGATTTACTGGCTGCACTAAAGTGGAGAGAGGCTGATGAGGAAACAAGGCTCCTGATGCTAAAAACAGTTAATCGAGAAAAACAAAGAAACCTCAATCGCGATTCCATACAGAAATTCCCATGTACAGACCTATGCACTATCGATCGCCTTTGGGTAAAATACAGTAACGGTCACTTCGGTTTCAGCGTCCAGAAACAAATCTGGCTCGAACTTGGTGGCCAAGTAAACTATTATACGGAAGCTCAGCTAGGCGATCGCGTAGGCTGGAGGGAGATGAGAAACTGGCTCAACTACTCCGATCTTACTTTCAGCCTCAATGCCCCTGCTGGACATCTCCCCTGGTTAGGTAGATTGGGTGGATGGCTTGGGGCATTTGGAGTATGGTCTGGTTGTTATATCGCCCAAAAATCTGCCGCGTGCAATCTCTAGGGTAAATAATATTTAATTTGGTATAGCAGCAGGCAGTCGGAAGAAGTCAAGACAATCAATGATTTGAGCATGGTTTGAGCAATTAAGAATGGCTTAATTGCCGATTCGGTTGCTATATCCGTTTCAACAGTAGCTACATTCCCACTTCTTCGAGTAATAACAAAACCTACCTGCTCAAAGCAGATAAGTTTTATGGTTTTGGTAAATAAGTTAGTTATATAAGCTCAATATTGATTTATGCTGCTTTCATTATGCCAATCCATAAAGATGAGTTTGCTACCTCAAGAGGCCGATCTTTCTGTTCCTCAAAAGGTAGAGATTGGATAGCATTTACGATCGGCTCTCTTTAGTTGATTAATATAACAGATGTCATTATACAAGCTGTGCGCGATCGCGCTCGCACCGGCTTGCACGAAAGTTAAACCAAAGGGTGCCTCCTACGCAAAATAATACATCATCAACTATCCTCGGTTCGATCGCATATCGCCGACGATGCTTTCTGCTGTTCCCGTCGCCGCCTCATCCACTCCCGTTTGTAAGCTTTTCTCGCCTCAGATGATTCGTGTTTGGCTCTAGCCTTAGCCAAAGCCTCTTGACCTTTCGAGCTTTTCTGGTATTTAGCTACCGCCAGAGCTTGAGTTTCTTTCCCTTTGGGAGTTTTCTTATAGCGCTGCTGTTTGGATTCTTCTTGTGATGCCATTACAATCGTTAACCTCATTACTTCCAGCCTATCTGGAGGTGGACAATATAGCTACTCTTTGTGTACGATATAGATACCGAGAGAAAACAAAAGCCCCATATTTGCAAAGGGGCGATCGTAACTTATTCATCTCTAATCATGACATCCTCCAACAAGCTTGCTTACTATTCGACAGATCCGTCGCAATTAAACCTTTTAGAACTGCCGCTGGTTGCGCCGTCACAACCAAACGACCCGCAGCAGCCAGTTGAACTGAGGGACTACCAGAAACAAGTAAGAAGCGAAGTTTACCAATTTTTCAGACTAGGTAAAAAATCCTGCTTAGTTTATGCCCCAACCGGAGCGGGAAAAACAGTTATCAGCGCCCAAATCATCGCCGATGCAGTCGGGAAAGGTCGCCGGGTTTTATTTTGTTGCCATCGTCAGAAACTCATTCGGCAGACACAGCAGACCTTGTTGAAAAGCTTTGGAATCGAATCAGGAATTATCTGGGCTGACCATGCAACCGACTACGATAAACCAGTTCAGATTTGCATGATTCAGACTATCCAAAATCGCCAATTACCAGAAGATATCGGACTGGTAATTTTTGATGAGTGCCATTCCAGCATCTACTATAAAATCTGCTGGAACATCATGCTCAAATATAGTGGCGGAATATTTGCGCTATCTCCCTGCTATTTTATTGGGTTAACAGCAACCCCCTGGCGCACCAAACTCAAAGAAGGATTCTGCCATTTTTTTGACTGCATCGTTCGCGCACCAGACCCTTTTGAACTGGTAAGGTTGGGGTACTTAGCTAGACCCAGATTATTCGGATATGGCGGATTAATTGATTTCAGTCAACTGGAAACCAACAGCAGTAGCGGCGACTATACCGAAGCCTCGTTGCAGAAAGTTTGCAACGAGGAATATAACGCCGAAGTCGTTGCCAAATTTCTAGAAATTTGTCCCCAAAAAAAGACGATCGCATTCTGCGCCGGAGTGAAACAAGCCGAAAATTTAGCATACCAATTTAACGAACTTGGAATTAAATCCGCAGTAGTCGTCGGCGATACTCCCGAATTTGAAAGAGAATTAATTTTTCACCAGTTCGCCAAAGGTGAAATTCAGTTAATTAGCAGCGTTGGCTGTCTGTGCGAAGGCTTTGACGAGCCATCGGTTGAAGCTGCCATCATTGCACGTCCTACGAGATCGAAATCGCTTTTAATCCAGATGTGCGGACGTGCTTTGCGCCTCAACCCCGGTAAAAACGATGCTTTCTTGCTCGACTTTGGCGAATGCTTTAAGCGCTGCGTAGACCCCCGAAAGAAATTGCCAATTGGGTTATGTCCAAGCGAAAAGCCGATCGAATTCTCCCAACTCAAAGAATGCCTCTCTTGCCATGCGATGATTCCAATATTCTCCCGCATCTGCCCAGAATGCGGACATGAATTTATCGGGGATAAGTGGGATGAACCCGAAGAAGACGATATGCCGCAGTTCGGCGAGTTGCTTACCGAAGAAGAAGAGAAACAATTGAAATATATTCGCCAGCAGATGAAAACAGCCTATACCAGAGGGCGTAATCCCGCACGAGTAACCAAACTTTTTCACGATAAGTTTGGCTATTTCGCTCCCGACGAATGGTTTGTAGGTGCAATCTTCGGCATGAAAAATCCAAGAAGCAATCAACAGATTTATCGAAATTATTTGCAACTGATTCGACCGGAGGCACCGCAAAGCTGGTTTGATTATATGCTCAAGTTAGAGTTTGGAATCCCCAAAAAGAAATACCAGACTCAGGGCGGAAGGACTTATACTGCACCCCCGCTGGATAATAAGTTCCGTTATTGGTATGAAATTTTGGGCGTGGCAGAGCTGGCATCTTGGGATGAAATCAAATCTGCATATCGGGATTTAGCTAAAAGATATCATCCCGATAGGTGTGGTGATGAAGCGGCGGCGGAAATAATGAAATTAATTAACCATGCTTTCGATGTCGCCAAAGAAGCACGAAGGTAAAAGATGGATACAGAACAAATGCGCGAAGCTTTAACATCTCCTGAAACCGAATTGTATTTTTCCCTTCGGTCACACTTTCCCCAGGAATTAATCGAGGCAGAAGTAGCTTTGCTCGAACCTGAATACCAGAAACGGTTTAAGGAAAAAGAAAGCCTCTGGGCGCTGCGCGATGATAAGAGAAAGAAAATTAGACTCGACTTGAATAACGATGGGAATTTAGAATGGTTTATTGTCGTAGGCCCCGGAAAATTGATTTATGCCAATCGACCCAGAAGCCCGATTATAATCAATGGGGTTGACATCGGCTGTGATGTTTTAGTTCAAGTGGAAAGTTATCCCGAAGCAGTTCCGTAGTGCCATAGCGCGAATAATTAACAAAATGACACATCTAAATTCTCAAGAAGCTATTTATGCACGACTTAAATACACCTACACTTTGTTTGAAAATATTAGGCACAAATTTAATGGTGCTGCTATTGAACGAGGAGGGTACGAACGAACAGGTGTTACTTCTATGTACGTTCGTAAATTTGGTGAAAAAGCTTATGCGTTTTTAGGTGATGCTAAAAAATGTACTGTAGAGTCTTCATTTACCGAAGAACAAGAGCCGTATATCAATGAAACTCTCAGCTCGTTAACAGCCTTTATTGTCGGCCAAAAGGCTAAGTGTTCGTTGGCAGAGCGAGTTATTTACTATTACGTTCATAGGACTGCACCTTACTTCATTCTAGCTATATTGAAAAGTACGGAAGAAATGCTAAATGAATACCTGCAAGCCAAACCGGAAGATTCTGCAATTTTGGATGCTATTTTTCGCGTGGCAGGCGGTGAAGGATTCCGTGACTTAATACGAATTTATAGCCCGCGTCTTATTGATGCAGTTTTAGCCAATAAAAAAGTGTCGCAGCCTAACACTTTAGCTTTTGTGGATATTCACGATCGCTATTGTAAAGATGACTCAGGAAAAACCATTTTAGCTAAGTATGAAGTGTGGTGTCCCGGACGCACGCTAGCGAGGGCATATCTCAATCAATGTCAGATAGCCGCACAGGAGTTAGTTGATAAACACGACGTTTCTTTTGCAGCAAGTATAGAAGAATTTCAGGTATTTCCTTATGAGCTTAGTATTTACATGAAACAGTTCGTGCAAAGTCTCGTTTCTCCCTTGCTTCAAAGATATGGAATTTCTTGAATTGAATTAATAGTTTTGACTAGACAATCAGCTAAAAAATTTCATGTACAATATTTCATTGACAGTTGTTACATGATTATTCAACATCGTTAGAGTCGCCGCGATCGCTCTTATGGGTAGGGTACATTGGCACGAGGATTATAGCTTACGCAAGCTTCTGGTGGCAGCAAGAGCGCTTATCGTATTTACTCCTACTCTCCGAGACTAAAGATTGTTTTTTGTATAATTCATAACATGGTTTTATTTGTGCGTACAATTGACATGGCTTGCTCCTGAATAGCGACTAAAATGAGTAGGTACGGATGTGCATAAAATTCCTCCAAAAACAAGAATTATTTGCAATAATGTCTACGAAAGAAGCTCGAAAGTAGGAATAAATAGGGAACAACAGGAATAAATAGGAAATACTAGGAAAAGGTAGGTAAAAAATGCACAAAATTACCTACTCTTTTTAGGTGCTTTTTTTGGCTTAGCGTCGCTATAAGCAGTCAGTTGGCACTGTTGTAGTAAATAGTGTGACAAGTCAGTGACATAAATCGATGGAAAATTTTCCATTAGGGCTTGTGCGATCGCCCTCAGATCCCCTACCCCCTCTACTCAACTAAGCCATTTTCAGTTCTCTCGGTTTCGATTCAGTCGCAGGCGACGGTGCTGGGCCAACTATAACGAATAGGGACAGTGTTACTCCTGATATACAAAGGATGGCGTGGATGTCCTGGCTTTGTAATGCCCAGGCAGTCAATTTCTTGTTGATGAAAAAGCAGGTTCAGGACAGTTTGATTTCGATTGAGTAAGCCGCCCCAGTTGCCCCAAGCTACAATAACTTTAGTGGCAAAAAGACTTGCTTGGTAACAATAGCGGTCATTTTCTTTTCCAATAGGATTAGGAGCATGACGGAGGTCTATTGGGGTGGTTGTTCTGTATGCAAAGAGATTGACTACCTCAAGAGAACCGTACCCCCAAAATTGAGCAAAGCGAATACATCTGCGAATTGTTGGGTCGTCTGTTGTAGCGTCAGCTGTGCTGGGATTGAGCATGACGAAACAGACTCTTGGCGCGTTGGCATCCCATTCCCGCCAAAGTGAATAGCGGTAAGTACCAGTCGCATCTATTATTGCGCCCATTCTCATGCTGCTAGTGTCCTTGCATAGTAACAAGAGAGTGTTGTAACAGCAGAGTGCGTTGTTAGCTCCAGTTGGGCATATGGATAGCCGTACTTCAGCAGCAGCTTCAGCGTCCTCCGCAACCATACCTACACAGTCTCTTTTACAGTTCAATTAATCTTCACATAAAGAGGTATCGTCAGTACAAGTTCACGCGCTTACACTGAAAAATTTTTCATCTTCTTGTGGTCAAAGCGATTCAATAGACTGATAAAAGTTTCACTTTCCCGCTACAGACTGTCTACCAGGGCTAGCTCAGACTCAAACCCCATCGCTTGCAGTTCGCTAATGATATCAGCCCCTAATTGGATTTTGATTTTATAAATGTCACAAGCAGCTAACTCGACTTAACACTTGATGACAGCTACCGTAACACTGAGCCTAATCGGTAGATTGTCCCTTTTTCTTGCTCTCTCTTCTGCTTCTATAGTCAATTTGAATCAGTTCGACTTATTTATTTTTCGGATAGAACTGCGGGCGAGGCTAATAAGAATGCGTATTCTTGACGTGAACAATAAAGCTATTGCAGTGGCGTTTTTATATTAAATGGGGCAATAGCCCCATCTTAAGCTGTTATCCTTAAGGCGATTTTTTTGTCAAATAACAAGATATTCACCAACAAAAACCCCAGCGTCGAGGCTGGGGAGGAGCTTGAGGAAATTTTGTTAGAGTTCGAGACAATCGCCACTTAAAAAGTGTGCTTACATCACCACGGATAACTGCTCCACAATCTTGACTCGTCCCTTACAAGCAGCACGTAGCAGTCGGTCGATAACACTGCGTTCTTCATCGCCAAGCGATTCATCTAAAAGTGCTGCCATCAATCCGTAGCGGTCGGCCAAGGTTAAAGTTCCAGAGGTAGTGGCTTGTACGAATAATTCAGAAAGAGCGGTGGGGAGAAGGTTTACTTGCAGCATCGCGGTCACTCGAACTCTATATCTTTAATATCGAGCAAGTTTTCCATATTATTAGTGATTGAATTAGTTGAGAAAAAGTGATTGTTTGGGGGATTTTTTGTGAGAAAAAGCGAGTTAACTTTGTGACCCAAATAAAATTGGTAGTGTGAGCGGTATCACAAGAGCAGTAGTGGAACGCAATTAATTACGCTTGCATCTGGGCTAAAAGTATTGCCCAGTAAAGAATCCGTATGTAATTAATTCTGTCGGATTATTTAGCTTCTCTATCTGAATATCCTGCCGACTGATTCAGAAAAGCTTGAATATGGTTAAATGAATTTAATGGCTAATCAAATCCTGATAATGAACTCCGTCGAACTTTTCACGGGAGCCGGGGGGTTGGCGATCGGTATATCAAATGCAGGCTTTCGTCATCAAGCAGCGATCGAACGCGACAAAGATGCCTGCTTTACAATTCTCTCCAATCAGCAGCGCGGTATCCAGGCCGTAGCTGACTGGCCTGTTTTTCAAGCCGATGTGTCTCAATTCGATTTTACGACACTCAAAATTAAAGGTGAAATCGACCTCCTAGCCGGAGGGCCACCGTGTCAGCCTTTCTCTGTGGGAGGCAAACACCAGGGGTGGGATGACAAGCGAGATATGTTTCCCCAGTTCTTCCGGGCTGTCCGAGAACTGAAGCCAAAAGCTATCTTGGTCGAGAACGTGAAAGGTCTATTGCGTTCTTCTTTCAGCAAGTATTTCGAGTACATTATCCTGCAACTGACTTACCCGGAAATCGTGCCAAAGCCAGGTGAGGATTGGGTAGACCATTTATCGAGATTAGAACGACACCATACTGTCGGTCGCCACGATGGACTGTCCTACCGCGTAGTATTTCGCACGCTTAATGCAGCAGACTATGGCATTCCCCAAAAGCGCGATCGCGTTTTCATTGTAGGATTCCGCTCCGACTTGGGTGTAGAGTGGTCTTTAAGCGCCCCAACTCATTCCCAGGAGGCAATGCTTTGGCAGCAATGGGTGACGGGTGATTACTGGGAACGGCATCGAGTACCCCACTCCGAGCGACCCCTAGTGCCGAGCAAGCAATACTCAAGTATCTCCAATCTCCAGTCCTGCTTGTTCCCACCCCTGACAAAACCCTGGCGCACGGTGCGTGATGCCATTTGGGATTTACCAGTTTCGGGCAGTGAGGAAGGCTCTAGCTCGGTACTGAACCACGTTTTCATACCGGGGGCTAGAAAGTACCCCGGTCACACTGGTAGTCCCCTAGATGAACCCGCCAAAACTCTGAAAGCGGGAGTGCATGGTGTTCCGGGCGGGGAAAATATGCTGGCTTTCCACACCGGGGAGGTGCGTTATTTCACGGTGCGGGAAGCTGCCCGGTTGCAAACTTTCCCGGATGAATACTTTTTTCCTCACTGTTGGACGCAAACGATGCGGCAGTTGGGAAATGCCGTTCCGGTTGCTTTGGCTGAAGCGATCGCGAATAGTATCAGAACGCATCTATCAAAATTGCCGAACACTGTCAACGAATAAAAGAGAAATTGGGCTGTACTTGAGGGATTGTTGCATAGACTAGCGTGAGGTGAAAGCCATGATGATAAGAAATGAACGAGAATATCGTAACACCCTATATTGGTTGGAAAGATTTGAGCGCTCGATAGCTGAATTGGATAATAACGAAAGCTTGAGAGCAGATTTTAAGCGGTGGAAACTCCAGAGGGATTCATACCAGAGCCAAGTTGAGGATCTAAAGGAACAAATTAAGGAATATGAAACCCTCACCAACCACGATTCTCAAACTCCAATAGTGCTAACGCTCGATGAGTTTAACAACTTACCGCAGCTTCTAATTAAATCTCGTATGGCAGCTAAACTCAGCCAAAAAGAGCTTGCAGAATTAGCTGGGCTGACTGAAGAAGAAATTCAGCGATATGAAGATAAAGACTATGAAGATGCCAGTTTTCTTAATGTAATGGCAGTGGTTGATGCGCTGGATATTAAAATCCAATCTGGTGAGTTTTTGATTCCTTTGGATACTCTCAGAAGAACGCCAATTACTAAGGAAGAGTTACTGTCTAAATCCTGGCAGAAAGTTAGTTAAAAGCTTTCCATTGATATCCGCGCTCTCTGCCCCAGTTGAGCCAAGCTTGTGCCATTTGCTTTATTCTGCCGCGTTGTTCTGGTTGGATGGTATTTGCACCAGTGATGGCTCTTAGTGCCTCGAACCAATGATTTGGCCTAATTTCGAGTTCTCTTAGCAGCAATGGAATTACCGCAGGCCCCATTTCTATAATCTGTTGATAGGCAGGATGGTTGTATTTTTCAACAACGAATGAGCAGCCTGCAACTTCTAATTCCCACTCGGAAGCAAGGGCTTCAAATTTTTGAACGATCGACTGTTCTTTTTTCATTTTCAAAGTTATTTAAACTTACCCATTTGGCCGATTCTCTGCTAGCAATCGCCGCCGTTCGGCTAGACGTTCATCGCTGTTTAACTGAAGCAAATTCACAGTCGTGCGTCCCTCTGGGGTCAAGCCCACAATCGTTACTTCCTCAAGCCGAAAATGTTCGTTCCATTGCTGTGTACGCGGGTTGAAAAGAAAACTGAAAGCCCCTGTCTGTGGGTCGAACGAACCGAGGTCAGTACCTTTGTGGCGATTGCACCGCCAGCAAGCGAGGGCCAGATTATCGGCATCGGTGGCACCGCCGTGTTTTTCTGCGATCGCGTGGTCAACTTCGTGGGGAAAGAAAGCTACGCCCGCCGGAAGTAGGCAATACTCGCATCTATAATTGGCTCGTTCTTCAACTGTGCGGCGCAGTGCAGCTGGAATGTAGGTCATGCTGACGCCCTGGTAAGATTTGGCAGGTTGCCAGCTTTGAGCATGATGACCAGATGTTCGATCCGCTCGTACTCATCCAGTTCCAGACGTTCTGCGGCGGTAAGTTCGCCAGCGCGTTCCCGTGCCAGCAGGGTACGCAGGCGTTCCTGCATCTCCGGTGTGGGGCCAAAGGCGGCAATTTGTTCCTCTGTGGGGTTACTGGCCAGAAAGTTGAGAATGTAGCGGTAGATGTGGGCTGGCAGTGCAGGTTGTTGAAGGCTGAGGGCAAGTAACTCAGGGAGGCGATCTCCCACTTGTGCCAGTTGGTCGGAGAGTTCTTCCGGGATTTCAAGGGTGATTTTTGGCACGGCGCGACACTCGCTCTTACAGACATTCTGAGCATCATTGTAACCGGGAAGCCAATTGAAATGTGGCGAGTCAGAGGCGGATAATCAAACTGTGTTACGGTGTGAGGTAATGATTCCAGAATTTGATGAAAATGGCTATCTGCCACCAGGGATACATTGGGCGACATGGGAGGAATTCGTAGATAGATTTAGTACCACATCGCGTCGGTCACGCCTGATAAAGGGACTAAAAATGGCAATGGAACAATTAAAAGAAGCAGGCTGTGAAACTATCTACATTGATGGAAGTTTTATCACCAACAAGTTAAAACCCGGTGACTTTGATGTTTGTTGGGATGCCAACGGGGTTGATATTAATTATTTACAATCTATTGCCCCAGTTTTGTATAACTCCCAGCGAACTGCCAATCAAAAAGCCAAGTACGGCGGTGAATTCTTTAGGTCTGATTTTCCGGCGAATATTGATGGCACAAGTTACTTTGATTTTTTTCAATTTGATACCCGAACTAATACGCCTAAAGGACTTATCGCTCTAGATTTAGTGAGGTGGAATGATGATTAAAGATGACCGACACTATCAAAACGTCCAATCATGGGTGCAGAACTTCGAGCAAGCTTTGGCACAGTTGGAAAGAAATGAAAACGAAAGGGTTAAAGACAATTCCCAACTGCGTGAAATCTATATGAATGAAGTTCAAAGAAAGCTTGACGACCTCAGAGAAGAAATCCGGGAATATGAAACTATTACTAACCATGATGAGCGTACACCAATAGTGTTAGAGCTAGATGATATTAACAACCTGCCGCAGCTTCTAATTAAAGGTCGCATGGCCGCTAAACTCAGCCAAAAAGAGCTTGCCGATTTAGCTGGACTGACAGAGGAGCAAATACAACAATATGAAGAAAAAGACTATGAAGATGCCAGTTTTATTGATGTAATGGCAGTGGTTGATGCCCTGGATATTAAAGTAGTAAAAGGTGAGTTTTTGATTCCTTTGGATACTCTCAGAAGAACCCCGATTACTAAGGAGGAATTGCTCTCCAAACCCAGGCAGAAAGTAAGTTCTTAGTCAAGTAGCGTGTAGTGGATCTCGCTAATCCAGTTCTATCTGTTTCTGCTCTCGACTGGCGGATTGAGTGTGCTTGAGCAGATTGCTTTGTTCCTGTCGCTGTCGTTCTTCCCACCGTACTTTAGCTTGCTGCCACAGTTGGACATCTTTTTCTTCCAGCGCCGCCAATTCCACCCAATTACCGTTGAGCTTTAGCACTTCCCCCCGCCCATCCAGGGCAATCACGCTGCGGATATCCCCTTCTCGTTTTAGGGTGTAGTTTGTGCCTTGGAACTGCTGCCCGTTCCTGACTGTTTTGGACAATTCTTGCACGATTGGCTCTACAAGTTCAACCCGCTGGCGCTGCACTGGGTCGCTTTCTAGCTGGTTGTAGGTGAGGGCGATCGCCACCCGCTGTTTAGTGTACTCGGAAAACTCTTCCAAGGAACGTCCAACCCGATTAAAATACTGACCTTGTGGACTGCGAAACAATATTCGTCTGATGTCAGTGGTTCCAAAACCTTCTGCCATTCCCAAGCAGGCGACTCCCACATCCACATCTTCGATCTGGTTGCAACCCGTCTTTTCTCTAACTTCAGCAGCAAACTGCTGGTAAAATTTATCAAGGTATGCTCGAAGAGCTTCTACGTCTTCCGGTAGTTGCAGTTGCTTAGTCGCCTTTTGTGGAGTTTTTTCCTTTTCTGCGCTTGAGGAAGAAGCCCCCTGAGCTGGAGTTTTACCCTGTTCTACATCATCAGAAGAAACTCCCTTTTGTGAAGCTTTACCCTGTTCTACATCATCAGAAGAAACTCTATGAAGTGGAGTTTTACGCTCTTGTGCATAATCGGAATCTGCCTGTTGGCGTAAATTTTGGCTGGTTTCCAACTCACCGCATTGTTCGTCAACTTGGCCTGAAAATGTATCTGCCTGTTGGTGTAGTTTTTGGTTAGTATCCAACTGCTGTTCGGGTGGAAGGAATTCTTGCTTCGCCCTTCTTCGAGTACCTTGAGTTACGGGTGTTGCATCCAACTGCTGTCCGGGTAGCAGGAATTCTTGCTTCTGCGCTGGTGTCAAACTACATTCATCAATCAATGAATCCCGTTGCGAATTATAACTGGTAGTTGGTTTAGTTTCCGAAAAAATGTAGAGAGAAGTATCCACCAAGTAAACCGAGTAGCGCCCATCTTTAAAGGTAGTTCCTTTTATCGAACCTCGGACGTCTCCGGTGCGTTGCAATTCCTCAAAAGCAGCTTTAATCATGTTACGTTCCCATTCAGAACGCAGCTGCCATACTGGACTGGACTCCCATTCTGATAAAGCTGCTGCCATTACCTTTTTAATAGGATAAGCAGTATCTTCATCTAAACTCTTTTTCTTTCCTGCTGGTGAGACAGTATCAACTTCGCTCTCAGTGTCTATTACCTTTTTAATAGGATAAGCAGTATCAACTTCTAAACTCTTTTTCTTTCCTGCTGGTAAAACAGTATCAACTTCGCTCTCGGTGTCTATTACCTTTTTAATAGGATAAGCAGTATCTTCATCTAAACGCTCTTTCTTTGCAAGTGGTAAAACAGTATCAACTTCGCTTGCGGTGTCGGTCATTTCCAATATTTCAGATGCTTCTACCTTTGAAGATTGGTCACAAGCAGTTGCAGATGACTCTACCGTTGTAATTGCTTTATCTTCATCGGATTGTTCTGCTGACAAATCCACCGGATAATTTACCGCATCTGACAACTTGGATGTAGATTTAGTTTTAGGAGCGGTTATTGGTTTGTTAATTACCAAACTTTGGTTCTTGGAATTAGTTAAAATTAACTTTTCAATTTCTTTGGTTGGTCTAGTGTCTTTTTTCTTGTTATTGTAAGCGATGCGGGCTAATGTCAGAGCATCGGTTTCTAGGTCAAATTCTATCCCCTGTTTTTGCAATCCCGGTATGGTGGGTTTCTGTGCGTGACCTAACTTATTCGCCTGAAATCTTACTCCTTCCAGGCTCTTCCGTACTTAGTGTGATTAATTTTGCTTATCAAAACCAAAAATTTGAGAAGCCGAAATCACTCAAAAGCTTACTAGATAAGGAAGTAAGGCAAAAAGGCTG
>NZ_JACJPW010000162.1 GCF_014696265.1 Aerosakkonema funiforme FACHB-1375
ATCTCCCTAACCCCTAACCCCTAACCCCTAACCCCTAACCCCTAAAATTACTTTGGTAAAGACACGATGAGTTCTCCTGTGTATTTTTTTCTCACGATCCCTATAAAGGTGGGGCTGGTCGGTACGGGTTATGCCGCGAAACTGCGGGCAGAAACTTTGCAATCTGACCCCCGCAGTCATCTGGTAGCTGTGGCCGGTCATACGCCAGAAAAGACCGAGGCGTTCGGTCAAACTTACCAAGCGGAAGCTTTTTTGGACTGGAAGCGGCTGGTGGAACGTCCGGATCTGGATTTGGTGATTGTTTCCTCTATTAATAGCGAACACGGTGCGATCGCTCGTGCAGCCCTTGACGCAGGTAAGCACGTTGTAGTAGAATACCCGCTTTCTTTAAACCCAACAGAAGCAGCAGAATTGATTGCTTTAGCCGAAAGAAAAGGCAAACTTCTGCACGTCGAGCATATCGAACTGCTGGGCGGATTGCACCAAGCGCTCAAGCAACACTTACCGGAAATTGGCACGGCATTTTATGCCCGCTACAGTACGATCGATCCGAAAAGACCCGCGCCCCGTAGGTGGACTTACAACTCAGCGTTATTTGGATTTCCGTTTAGCGCTGCCCTTTCCCGCATCCATCGATTGACAGATTTGTTTGGCACAGTTGCCACCGTCAGCTGCCAAAGTCGGTTTTGGGGTAAGGAATCGGAATTTTACACCGCTTGTCTTTGCACTGCCCAATTGCGCTTTACCAATGGGTTAATAGCTGAGGTAACCTATGGCAAAGGGGAAATTTTTTGGCAGGCAGCACGTCCCTTTGAGGTACATGGCGAGCAAGGCAGTCTTATTTTTGATGGCGACCGAGGTCAACTGGTGAGAGGAGAGGAAATGACACCCATTGAGGTAGGCAGCCGACGTGGCTTATTTGCCAAAGAAACTGCTATGGTGTTAGACCGCTTGCTAGAAGGGAAGCCGTTGTACGTGACGCCAAATGCTAGCTTGTATGCGCTCAAAGTGGCCGATGCTGCCCGCCGTTCGGCTGAAACGGGACAAACAATTGAGATTTTATGACATTTATTAAAAAGCTTGTTCCCTGGTTTAAGATGGCGATCGCAATTGTATTTCTGCTGTCATTGGCTTTGCACTTTTGGGGATTGAGCCGATTTAATTCTCTCGTATTTGATGAAGTTTATTATGTCAAATATGCCTATAACTACTTAACTAACACACCTTTGTTTGATGCCCATCCCCCTTTGGGTAAGTATATGATTGCGATCGCTATATCGATCGGCAATTATTTTCATTTTGGACAAGATACCGTCAATAACTATGTGGGAGTCCCGCTTTCCCCCATTAGTTATCGATGGATGAACGCTCTGGTAGGTTCTTTACTACCATTAATTGTAGGCGCGATCGCTTATCAATTGAGCCGCCGACCCAGTTATGCCTTAATTGCAGCTTTATTTACAACTTGCGATGGTTTACTTCTGGTAGAATCCCGCTACGCTCTGATTAACATTTACTTGGTTTTCTTTGGCATTTTGGGTCAATTATTTTTTCTGTTAGCGCTGCAACAAAAGGCTTTTTCGCGTTGGGTTTTACTGACTGCATCGGGTATTTGTTTTGGAGCGTCCGCAGGAGTTAAATGGAATGGTTTGGCATTTTTATTGGGGATTTATCTAATTTGGATATGTGCTTGGGTAATGCGATGGGCGCAGAGGGGGAGAGTCGCAGATGAGCAGAGGGGGAGAGTCACAGATAGTCAGTCACCTTTGCAAAATCTGACGCGGATTAATGTATTTCAAATTGTCTTTTATTTGGGCATAATCCCAGCTATAGTTTACTACTTAATTTGGATTCCTCACTTACAAATAAACGCCAAGACCGGATTTGGGGAATTGCACCAACAAATGTTAGGATTCCACGAACGGATGCAAAGTGGCCCAAAAGTTCATCCTTATTGTTCTAAATGGTACACTTGGCCTTTGATGTTACGTCCGATCGTATATTTTTACGAAACTGCGACTAGCAAAAGCGAACCGATTCCATCCTTACCGCCATTACCGGCGGGTGCAGAGAAAGTGATTTACGATGTTCATGCGATGGGAAATCCAGCTTTGTGGTGGTTAGGTGCGATCGCAATTTTGGTGCTAGTTGCAGAGTTAGGCAAGCGCGTCTGGGTTTGGGCTAATATATCTGGAAATCGCGAACCAAACCAGGTTTACTTTCCTCAGCAAAAAGAATTGTGGATATTGCTTTATGTAGTCTTAAATTATGCCGCCAACTTTTTGCCTTGGATAAAAGTGACGCGCTGCACTTTTATCTATTTATATATGGGTGCGACAATCTTTACCTTTTTGGGTTTGGCGTGGCTGGTAGAACGCTGGCTGCACAGTCCCAGACCTCGACTGCGAATCATGGGAGTTACCGTTATCTTTTTGATATTGCTGGCTTTTGCCTTCTGGCTACCAGTTTATTTAGGATTGCCTTTATCGCCGCAAGCTTTTAAAATTAGAATGTGGTTTCCCTCCTGGATTTAATGTAATTTCAGATTTTAGATTTGGAGATATCCCGTTTTTGTGGCGATAATTTCACCACTTTCAACCAATAATTAAGTTCCCGTGCCGTCACCCACCATATTGCACAAATATGTCACAAAAAAAACATTTTCCACAAACCCGAAACACCCAGATTTGATTTTTTAATCCAAAATCCAAAATCCAAAATCCAAAATCACTAATGTCCTAATTTGTTGGGAATACCAACACAACCGCCAGGAATAGTAGATCTAGTTTTTTCGCCACCCCAAGCGCAACAGTAATAACGCTGTTCTTCCGATAAGCGCTGAACATCAGTAAAATCGGTATTTTCCACGACAGCGCCTGTGTGAGCGCCTGTTTCGTAGTCAGGTAATATCGTGCGACTGCGGGGGCTGGCGGTTTTCGCAGAACCGTAAAATAATCGGGTTCCTTTGAGATCTGCACCGGCTAGATTGGCTTCATATAAAATAGCACGAGAAAGGTTAGCGTGTGCTAAATCGCAGCTGCTAAGATCGGCTCTGACGAGATTGGCTTCGCTAAGTTCTACCCAGCGCAAATCGGTACGAGAAATATTTGCTCCTGCTAACATAACGCCGAGATCGATGACGCGGACGCCATATTCGCGGTCTTCTTCGTAACCGCCAAAACCATTGAGAATCGGTCTGCCTAAATGTTGATCGCGCTTGAGGGGGCTGAGTAACCTGGACTGGGACAAAAATCGCAGGACTTTGGCTTTACCTTGTGCATCGATACTGGTAAGAATAGCTGCTGTACGTCCTTCTGCAAAAACTCGTTCTTGAGGCCAATCTTCTAACATTCCTTCATCATCTAATGCTAGATCGGAGACACCTTGAAAGTAAGCGTCAATTGTTTGTTGTTGGGTGATGATATTTTGCTGAATGGTCAAGTCTTTGGAGATGACATATTGACGCCAAGCAATATAAACGGCGAGAACGGCGATCATAATTTGCCCTACAGCACCAGTCCATTCTGCCCAAGAACCGAATTCATCCCATTTAATTTGTTGCAGCCAATTGCCGATCGCATCATAAACGCCGATAAACTTAAGTAAGCCTAATAAGGCAGCTAAAAAGCCAACGATGCCTAAGAGTTGCGATCGCTCGTGGGGCTGTAAATCATTTAACCACGATTGTAGGAGCGGCCAAATTAGGCGCAGGGATAGCAGTAGGGCGACTATCGATCCAGATATACCGATCCAGAAGTTATTGAGGATTATGCCCACAAACATCAGGGCTGTCGCACATACAATAACCCAAGATGCCGATCGATTTGGCGCAACAGCGGCGGCGGCATTTTGTTGGATGGCAATCTCTTTTCGTGCAAGGCTAGATAGTAGCCTATCTGATTCGTTCGTCCCCGCCGATGCTGAATATTCGCTAGGGCGAGGTCGATCGGCAAAGCTGCCATTGCCACTAGCAGAGTCTGGACTTTCTGTCGGTAAATTTGGCTGATTTGCGCTGTTTTGACGAGAATTAGGCGATTCGGTCATTTTTGTTCTAGGTTGGGCAGTCTGGACGAAATGCCTGTTACCTACAAAATTTTAACTAACACGCAAAGAAACCGGGTTTCTACGAAAAATGTTAGGTTTAACCGTGAACGATCGACAAAGAAACCCGGTTTCTAGCTTGTGGCTGATTTTGGGTGCGATCGGCGTTGGCGGACGAGATGGCGATCGGTAAAAATGATATGATACCCTCCCCTATCTCTAACTTATGGCATTTGAACTGGCAGCAGTAAAGATAGCAGAAATCGCTTTCGGCAAATTGGTGGAAACTGCGGTAGGTAAAGGTATCGAAGCAAGTTTAGAAAAGCTGAAACCTTTACAGGATAAGATTCGGCACAGGCTGAAGGGCGATGCACACGCTGATGTAGCTTTAATGGAGGTAGAGAAAAATCCCTCTGGGCCTAATTTAGACCGGGTGGCGACGTTTCTGGATGCGGCGATGAGGACTGATAAGCCGTTTGCTGACGAAATTCAGACGATGGCGCAACAGATTAATCGAGAGATTAACCTCAACAAGGTAGAAGATAATAGCACGAAGACTCAAATTAACGATCGCAGTTCCAAAACCGTTCAAGCTAGCGATAATGCGATCGGGGAAATTGGCAAGATCGACAATCCCGGTACGATCGAGCAAATTGGCGGCAATCGTACAATCAATCACAATAAAAATATATGACTGCTGGTATCTAATGGGGGAAGAGATTCTCCGGCAGTCAGTCGCCCTACTTCCGTTAACCTCATCGACACGCCGCCGAGTCTGAAAGATTGGGTGGGGCGAAAAAAGGAAGTTGAAGAACTGCAAAAATGGTTGGCAAATCCCAATATTAAAACAATTGGGATACAAGGATTGGGAGGAATCGGCAAATCTTCCCTGGCGGCGTATCTCTACCAAAACTCTCGCTTTGCAGCCAAATACTGGGCGGATGTCAGCCAAAAGCCGGATTTTGCCGCATTTGCCGAAAAGACGATTCCAGCTTTGGGGGGAAGCGTTACCCAGACTGGCGACACCACCCAACTGATTAACGATTTGCTGAAATGTCTGCGTCAGCAACGGTGTTTGCTGGTAATTGATAACTTGGAAACGCTGCTGAATGAGGCGCGAGAGTTCCCAGATCCAGCTTACCAGCAATTGTTTAATCGCTGGTTGCGGCAGGGAGACACCAGTACCCTGTTGCTGACTACCCAGGAACAGCCGATACGGTTGCAAGCAGAAAAGAATTGGTATTTTTTGGAGGGGATGACACCCAGCGATGGGGCTGAGTTGTTGCAAAAGTTAGAGATTCAGGGAACGCTTGAGGAATTGGCAGCTTTTGCGGCGAGTGTGGATGGACACCCCCTGACGTTGCAGCTAGTGGCTGGTTTTTTACGACAATACTGCCATTCTCAGCTAAGTGGTGTGGCGGAATTGGGATTACAGCAGTTTGATTTGGTATACCATCAGGCGGAAGGTGTGCATCGGGATAAGGAGGATGCGCGGTTAGAGTGGATTTTGGAACAGCATTTGCAACGTTTGAGTGAGGAACAGAAGAAATTTTTCGTTAATTTGAGTGTTTATCGCCAACCGTTTGATTTTCGGGCGGCGGGGAAGATGTTGACCTCTCCCCCTACCCCTCTCCTGCGAGAAGAGGAGAGTAATTCGGAAGCATCTTCTGCTAAGGATGAGGGTCAAGTTGTCGATAATCTGGCAATTGTGAAGGCTTTGCGGGAATTATACAACCGTTCTTTGTTGCTGGAAACTGAAGATAAAGACTATTACAAATTTCAGGTGTTGGTGCAGGAATATTTGCAAAAGCAAGGAACGGATTTAAGTGCTGCACATGAAATAGCGATCGATCATTATAAGTCGCAGGTGAAACCGAAGCCTTGGGAAACACTTGAGGATGTAAGGGCATATTTGGAAATTTTTTATCATCTTTGTCAGTTACAAAGATATGGAGAAGCTTTTTACACTATTCGCGATGATAACAATGTAGACAACTTTTTAGATTTACGCGGTTACAACAAGACGCGGGTTGAACTCTTTTCGCGATTAGTTGATTTTCAGGAACCAAAAGACAATTTTCAACAGTGGCAATTTCTTGCTGCACTTTTATATTTAGGCAATGCTTACTATTCTCTAGGACAATATCAAGAAGCGATTCGTTTCCATCAGCAATCTCTAGAAATAGCTAGAGAAATAGGCAATCGTTTTGGTGAAGGTAGTTCCCTTGGTGGTTTAGGCAATGCTTACTATTCTCTAGGACAATATCAAGAAGCGATTCGTTTCCATCAGCAATCTCTAGAAATAGCTAGAGAAATAGGCAATCGTTTTGGTGAAGGTAGATCCCTTGGTGGTTTGGGCGATGCTTACCAATCTCTAGGACAATATCAAGAAGCGATTCGTTTCTATCAGCAATCTCTAGAAATAGCTAGAGAAATAGGCAATCGTTTTGGTGAAGGTAGTTCCCTTGGTGGTTTAGGCAATGCTTACTATTCTCTAGGACAATATCAGGAAGCGATTCGTTTCCATCAGCAATGGCTAGAAATAGCTAGAGAAATAGGCGATCGTTTTGGTGAAGGTAATGCCTGGTTCAATTTAGGAATATCCTTAGAAAAAGAAAACAGAAAATTAGATGCTATAGGCGCTTTTCGCAATTCTCGCCAATTGTATCAAGCAATGGAACTCAATACCAAAGTTCAGGAATGCGACAATGCAATTCAGCGAATAGAAGTAAATTCGGTAGCACCTTCCAATCCTAATAAAAATTGGCTAAAAACTGCGATTAACTTTCTGTGGCGGTGGTGCATCAATTTGTGGCAATTTGTACGCGCACAATTTCGGCGGCGTAGTTAAAATATCCCTTCTCCCAAATCTTGTACCAAAGTCAAAAACCGGGTTTCTTGCAACCAACCTTACCTCAAAGCCTAGATATTTCGTTTAGAAACTCGGTTTATCAAGTCTTAATTGTGTAGAATTTCTATTTTACTTCTAAAATTTTCTTATGACATATCTTATACTTCAGTTACATTATCAGTGAGGACAAGTGAAATACCAGATAGATTTTAAACCACGCGCCATCAAAGATTTAAATTCTCTTAGTGCTGAGAATAGCAGCCGAATTTTAGCTAAAATCGAAGCATTAAAGAACGACCTAGCAGGTGATGTGAAGCGGTTAACCAATTTTACCCCAGAATATCGATTACGAGTAGGAGATTACCGAGTATTATTTGAGATAGAAGGCGACAAGATAGTAGTTTACCGGATTAAACATCGCAGCGACGCTTATTCATAACCAGAGGAACAGAATGATGATTGAATTACATCCAGAGTATTTAAGCAAAAACGGCAAGAAAGAATTTGTCGTCCTTCCTTACGAAGAATTTGAAGCATTGCAAGAATTATTAGAAGATTTGGAAGATTTGATCGATTTGCGAAATGCCAAGCTGGAAGATGCAGATAAACCTTCAATATCGTTAGCAGAGGTAAAGAAGCAATTGGGTTTATCAGAGTCGCCTACACCCGCCAGGGAATAAATTCCCTGGCTAATAGCGAAAGTCGGTTAAAACTGACTAACAACCTAGACAAAAATATATTTATGACGTACTATGCTATATACAGTATACGTCGAACTTTATTATATGCAAACAAAACTCACCTTACGCCTAGATGAAACCTTAATTGCCAAAGCAAAGAACTGGGCAAAATCGCGTAATGTTTCCCTTTCTGAAGCGGTAGCAGAATTTTTTGAACATCTACCAGAACCAGATCGACCTTTGCAATTGAGTACCTGGACTCAAAGCTTAGTGGGAGCGATTAAAGCAACTGGAGAAATCCCAAATGATGAAGCTTTACGCGAAGAATATATCGACTATCTAGAGGCAAAATATCAGTGAAACGAGTTTTATTTGATAGCGATGTCGTGCTTGATGTTTTATTAGAAAGACAGCCTTTCTTCGCAGCTTCGGCTTTAGCACTTGATGCGGTTGGACAAGGTAAAGTAGAAGGATATATAGCCGGACATAGTATTACGAATATCTTCTATTTCCTGAGAAGACATTTGGGAAACGAGAAAAGTCAGAAAGTGCTGATGAATTTGATGTCTAAAATGGTAACTGCTGGCGTAACAGATGCAGTAATTCGATCGGCTTTTTCCAGTGGCTTTAAGGATTTTGAAGATGCGGTCACTTATGCAGCGGCGGCGGGTGTAGGAGTAGATTATATCGTTACTCGCAATATCAAAGATTTTCGATTAGGAAGTATCCCCGCCATGCTACCGGAAGTCTTTTTTAATATTATATCAGTTTCAGAGGAGGAGGATGAATAGAATGACGATCGAATTACACCCAGAATATTTAAGCAAAAACGGCAAGAAAGAATTTGTTATCCTCCCTTACGAGGAATTTGAAGCATTGCAAGAATTGTTGGAAGATTTGGAAGATTTGGAAGATTTGCGAAATGCTAAGCTGGAAGATGCAGATAAACCTTCAATATCGTTAGCCGAGGTAAAGCAGCAATTGGGTTTATCAGTGTCTCCTACACCCGCCAGGGAATAAATTCCCTGGCTAATAGCGAAAGTCGGTTAAAACCGACTAAAAAACGCACCAAAAATTTCAGTCCGTTTGAACGGACTTCCGCTATTAGACTGCGATTTGAATCGCAGGCGGGCTATAATGGTTGCAATTAATTCTCTATAATAAATAAGAGCGCCAAAAATCAATCATAAGATAATAAACCGATGAAAATCAAAGTCATAATTCACGAAGCAGAAGAAGGCGGATATTTACACTTTTGAAGATGGAGAACCAATCTAATAACAATCCAAAAATTGATATTAATTTATTCTCAGCTTTTGCACTTCTGGCAAACTAAGCTTAGTTGTTTGACTGATAGTTTCGTCATCTAAACCAGCATCAATTAAACGCATGGCAATTTCTATAATTTTTTGATTGACAGCCTTTGTAATTGCATTTCGCTGGTCTTGAATAAAGATTTCCCGCTTTTGTAAATCTTCCAATTCATCCCGATTCAAGTTGGCTTGATTAGCAATATCAAACGCTTTTTGAATTTCGGGAACTACACCCATTACTTCCGGAACTTTATCCAAAGTTCTAGCGCTTTTCAGAAAATAAATCCATTTGTCGGTAATGGTTTCCAATTCTGCCAAAGTCTTGTTAAATTTGGGCAATTCTACAAACACCAATTCGATATCATAGATAGAATAATCAACTAAGTAATCTTGTTCTTTGAGGGCGAAGCGGGAAATTACTTTATCAAAATTGGGAAACATTTCAAAATCGGTAATTGTTAAAGCAATTACGGGATTTAGAAAAGTATAGTTTTCTCCTGAATCGAGTTGAATTGAATAAGCTTTGGCTGCATTGTATAAAATGCGCTTTTCAAAACCTTCGACGTTCAAAACTTGCATTTCAATAATCACGGTTTTATCCCCAGTGATTTTAGCTTTTACATCTAAGTAAGTATCTTTAACTCCTCTGATTTGAGGTGCTAAATAAGGATTGAGAATTTCTAAATCTTCAATGGTGGGATTGGCGTTATAAAGCAGGGCGTTTAGGAAGCTGATTAAAATATCTTTGCTTTGTTGGGAACCGAAGATTTTTTTAAAAGCGAAATCGGTTTTGGGGTTTATGAAAGTCACCAGGAAACCTCACGATTTAATTTTATATTAACCCAAGTTCCTAGTTATGGGGGTTATAAGGTCTTCTATTGCATTATCTGTCCAATAAATATTCACGTTGATAATCCAAATCTGTTTCGCACTTCCTCCACCGTTCTTATTCTACCAGCTTTAACATCAGCAAGTCCAGTTTCTACACCTTGCCTAATATAAATTCCATACATTAAGTCATCCCAAGTGCAATTTTCTGGTAATTTGTCAATCAAACGGCGGGCTTCTTCTTTAACGTTCATAGTTTCCATAAGTATAAAGCCAATAGGGATTTTACTTGCATATTGTAGCACAACGAAGACTAATAGGGTATTATTATCAATATAGATAAGCGCCTATATCAAAATATCTCATATACGAGTTAACATTCAGGAGTTTATCATGTCAACCAAAACTAGCGAAGAAATGGGAAAAGTTACGACCACAATTACAGTCAGTAACCGCGTAGATCAAATTTTAGCAGAAAGAGGTTTTATCCCTGCTAATGAAATACGTTCTATTACCTTGCAAGATGTGTTGGTAGATACAGGCGCAACAAGACTTTGCTTACCGGCAGAAATTATCCGTCAGTTAGGCGTAACAGTTAAAGAAGAAATCGAGGTAAAAACAGCGGTAGGAATTAGCAAAGTTCGCGTTTTCAAGGATGTAGTTCTTTCTGTAGAAGAACGGGAAGGAACTTATACTTGCGTAGAGTTACCAGAGGGTCAAGATCCTTTATTAGGTTTGATTCCATTAGAGGATTTAGCATTAGAACCAGATTTGAAAAATCAACGCCTCAGAAAATTACCTGTTGAGGGGAAAGATACCTATCATACGGTGATGTGAAAAAGATGCGATCGCATTCCATCTACCAGGTGCGATCGCTCACATTCACACTTTTTATAACGAGTATATATGAGCGCACAGATTCCCATTCTTAGATGATATGTCAATATTCAAATTTTGGCAAGAGGTTTTTGGGAATTTAACAAATAGTTAATCGGTGCGTTAGGCTTGCCGTAACGCACCCTACAATATGATGCGATCGCTCATTTCAAGATGCTGTAGCGCGATCGATATTTGCCACTTCATCACCAGACAACTTGACATCAGCAGCACGCACTGAATCTTCAATGCTGGAAACCTTACTAGCACCGGGAATAGGCACCACGCAGGGAGATTTTGCCATTAACCATGCCAGTACAATATTGTATACCGACACGCCTTTTTCTTTCGCTAGCTGGGAAATTGCCTTAATATTTTTCAAGCGACCGACGCGATTGCTACCACCCAGCGGACTCCAAGGCAAAAACGTCAATCCTTCCTTCTCGCAATACTCCAGCACCCCATCAAACTCTGGCTGGCGATACCAAGGATTGTACTGATTTTGAACAGATACAATTTCTACCACATCGCGAGCGCGTTTAATCTGTTCTACAGAAAAATTAGAAACACCGACAAACTTAATTAAACCCTCTTCTACCGCTTCCTTTGCTGGTGCTAAAGCTTCTTCGATCGTATAATCCGGATCGGGTGAATGATACTGCCAGAGATCGATCGCTTTCTCTCCACCAAAAGCCGCAAAACTTTCCCGGATTGTTTTCCTTAAATGATCGGGATTACCGTTGCGC
Organism: Aerosakkonema funiforme FACHB-1375; assembly: GCF_014696265.1. Lineage (GTDB taxonomy): Bacteria > Cyanobacteriota > Cyanobacteriia > Cyanobacteriales > Aerosakkonemataceae > Aerosakkonema > Aerosakkonema funiforme_A. The sequence goes on from NZ_JACJPW010000162.1 coordinate 11,336, forward strand.
GTCCACGCACCTTTAGGACGCATCAAGCCACCTTTTGTAGCCAGAATAACCTGACTCGTATCGCCTTTATATTCTTGAAGCGCCTTGTAAATAAGTTGTTCGTTGTGGTGTTTGTCCGACTCATCCTTACAGTAGGAATCCGCCGTATCTATAACAGTAACGCCCAAGTCGAGAGCGCGATGAATCACCTGTATCGATTGCGACTCCGGCGGTCTGCCACTTACAGACATCGGCATACCACCCAAGCCGATCGCACTCATAGTAACATTAGTATTTCCGAGTTTTTTTGTTTCCATAGTTCGATCGCAGTTCAGTTTAAATTGAAAATATTTTGCCGACGCCAGCAAACTTGCATCTTGTGATTTTTTCTTCGCCTTTGGTCAGCGAGAATTATTGGGATAATCCCACTTTTTGAGATACTTCCTCATCCCACAGACATATTTCATTTTCTGACATTTCCTGGAGAGATTGCCAACCTGCTTGCCAAAGCGATCGATCTTTGAGAGATTGAGCGTTAACCCAAAAACGCACGCTAGGGTCGCAAGATGCCACCATTTCCGCAAACACCCACTGACCTTGATTTTTGCGGTTAACAACCTGAAAATGTCGCCATCCCCACATTTTCTGCTGGGCTGTCCATTTCGATCCTACCAGATAAGGAAATTTCTGCTTTTTTGGCATTTTTTAAACTTTAATCTGCCTCCAGATAGTGTGTGCCTTACTATAAATAATTTTAGGCTGAGATATATATGTTATTCCAAAAAATAGTTATGACTGGAGAAGCGCCCAAACAGCCTGCATACAAAGATAACGTTAATCCACCTACGGGTACTGAAGACACTGTAGACCCCAGAGATCTTGTCCGCACAGGTAATATCCCGGACAATCCAAAAGAACTGCTCGCCAATCCAGGTTTCGCTCCCCAGATGATAGATCGAAGTGGCGACAACTTGAGGGGAGATTTGCGCGAAGAAGAGTGAAATTAATTGCAAATTTCAGATTTTAAATTTCAAATTGAAATCTAGAATCCAAAATCCTCATATAAACCCGGCTTCTTTGTGTAAGTCCTGCTGAAATCTAAAATCCAAAATCCAAAATCCAAAATCCAAAATTAATTGACGCCTGCCGACCTTTCTTAACAACACAGATGTAGTGCCAAGAAAGCCAACAGGCGTCAAATCTAAGGCTGTGGGTAAGTTTAGAACAGACCCAAGGTAAGAGACTTATCGATCGGGAAAGTCGCACCGATACCCAAGTACAGAGTTACCAAAGTCCCGAACAAAAACACAGTTGTAGCTAGCGGACGGCGGAAGGGGTTTTGGAACTTGTTAACGCTTTCAATGAAAGGAACAAGAATCAGACCCAGAGGTACAGCCGCCATCAACAGCACACCCAGCAGTTTGTTAGGTACTGTACGCAGGATTTGGAAAACAGGCCACAAGTACCATTCTGGGAGAATTTCCAAGGGCGTTGCAAACGGATCGGCTGGTTCTCCCACCATTGCGGGGTCGAGAACGGCGAGACCGATACATAATGCGATCGTCCCCATAATCACAATGGGGAAAACATACAGCAGGTCGTTAGGCCAAGCAGGTTCGCCATAGTAGTTATGACCCATACCCTTGGCCAGTTTTTCACGGAGTACCGGATCGCTTAAATCCGGTTTTTTTATGATGGACATAGTTGAAAAGTTCTCCTCTGTCAGGCTTATAAAAATGCAGTTTAACTTCTGACTATCTTACAAGGGGCCAGAAATACCTTGCTTGCGAATCATCAAGAAGTGTAACAGCATGAAGACGGCAATTAGCCACGGCAGAACAAAGGTGTGGGCGCTGTAGTAGCGAGTCAAGGTTGCTTGACCGACGCTAGAACCACCACGCAACAGGTCAGCAATCAGGGTGCCTACAACTGGAATTGCTTCGGGAACACCGCTAACAATTTTCACCGCCCAGTAACCGATTTGATCCCAAGGCAGAGAGTAGCCGGTCACACCGAAAGAAACGGTGATCACTGCCAGGATGACACCAGTTACCCAAGTCAATTCGCGGGGCTTTTTGAAACCACCGGTTAAATATACTCGGAAGATGTGTAAAACCATCATCAGCACCATCATGCTGGCAGACCAGCGGTGAATGGAGCGAATCAGCCAGCCAAAGTTGACTTCCGTCATGATGTACTGCACCGAGGAAAAAGCTTCGGTAACAGTCGGCTTATAGTAGAAAGTCATTGCGAATCCAGTCGCGAACTGGATGATAAAGCAAACCAGGGTAATCCCGCCCAGGCAATAAAAGATATTGACGTGGGGAGGAACGTACTTGCTGGATACGTCTTCAGCCAGCGCCTGAATTTCTAGGCGTTCCTGAAACCAGTTGTATACTTTAGAGTCCGTTACCTGCTTAGTAAACATGAAGCAAGAGTTCCTAAAAAATTTATTGCCGTTTTCGCGTTTCCCAATCTCCTGAGAAGGGATAGGGTAATTGAGAAGCCAACCTTATCTTTGCTTTAGGATAGTATGCCATACCACGGGAGACTGAAAATCGAGTCTGTGCTTGATTTTTGGCAGGCTGTTATCGGAGTTGAGAGCCGCGCTGCCAATCTGTTGGCCCCAAGATTAGTTTTGCGGCACTCATCTTCTATAAAAAAGTTAACATAGTCCGTCAAAAGATTTGAGGGTGGAGTGGGGGAGCGGGGGAGTGGGGGAGCGGGGGAGCAGGGGAGTGGGGGAGTG
>NZ_JACJPW010000163.1 GCF_014696265.1 Aerosakkonema funiforme FACHB-1375
TGTCAATTTTTACAATACATTTGTACTATCCGTGGGTAGCGATCGCACTCCTGCAAGTGCCTTAACAAAAGTTCATACAGTGTCGATTACTTTTGTCCGACTACTTAGGGCATCTTTAATGATGACAGGACTGAGGCCGTGTTAGACCTTATGTCTTCTATTTTAATCAAGCTACTATATAAACAGTATCGAAGATAACAATATGTATTTATTTCGATCGCAATTTGAGTGGAAGCGATCCAAATCACAGATAAAGATGATATGGATCGCAAACCCTATAGGAGCCACATCACCAGTAGCCTTTAAATTTATCACAAACAATTCTAATTTGCATCACCGAAAAAACCTCAAGCGGAAGTGATGATAAAGATATCAAAGAAATTCTTCCACCTAGAAGTCTCGTGCAAGGTGAATTATGTCTTTTATCAGCAGCACTTCTTCTCAAACAAACCTGAAATCTCAAAGCGCGATCGAAACCATTCTTCATCCAGTACGGCAGTGGCTAGAATCAATTGAAGTGCGCGACTCCAAAGTAGCCAAAGCATTATGCAAACTCATCCCTTCCCAATGTCCCTTTGAAAGAGACGTGCAGGTATTCGGACATACGCTTTTCCACATCCCGCCCATGTGCAAACTGAATCCTCTCTACGACCAGTTGATGAGCTTGCGTTTCCGCGCTTTAACTTTCCTGGCCGATGTTTGTGGAGAAGATATCACCCCATACTGCTGCTAAATTAGCTGCTAAATTAGCGCTATTTCCCTTCTCGATCTACCAAGCCTTCAGCAACTTATTGAAAAAGCTATTAACCGATGTCCGTAACTGATGATTGCGATACCACTGCTGGAATGCTCTTTCGTACTCTTCACCCTGCAACAAAAAGGTATTCCAAGCATTAAGACCGAGCCCTAATCCCCAGAATAATAAAATATAAAGCGACCAAGTAAGCTGGCCGGCACTAACTAGGTTCAGCAGCACCAAAAATGTATTGACGATCGCAAATTTGCCAAAACTTTTCTGCAATCTCCCACGGCGGTAGGTATTGAAAGCCTGCCGCTTTTCTATTTCTCCCTGCTGGGCCAGCCACTCCTGTTCTGCCAGCGCCAGATTTTCAGGCGGAATTTCTAACTCAGCCGCAATTTCCAATAACTGTTCGCGGGTGAATTCACCTTCATAATTTTGACGAGAAATCGCTAGATGGAGAATTTGCTGGATTTCTTCTTGGTTGTAGGAACGAGTGATTTTGCTGTCGGAGACTGACATAATCTGGATTGCGATCGACTTTTGTAATGCTTGGCCGTACTAATTCTATTATGCCCAGAATTGTAGGTTGGGTCGAGCAGGCGCGAAACCCAACAAAACCTAGTTCAATGTTGGGTTTCATTACCTCAACCCAACCTACGAAAGCTGATTCTATTCTGCCCTGTCTCTATTAATTGGTGGGCGTTTCCCACCCTACAGTTCGCTAAACCGAACCTGAACGGACGGCTAACGCGATAGTTGAATTATGAAAAATCGCTTTACGTTTCGTTACACTCGAAACAAGAGAGCAAAATCAAACTCTCAAAGCTGAAATCAGAGGAGTCGTCATGAACGGCACTTTTCGCGTTGGCAACCTGTTTGGTATTCCCTTTAACGTCCATCCATCTTGGTTCTTAATCCTGGGTTTGGTAACTTGGACATACGGAAATGGATTAGCTGCGGCGTTTCCAGGATTGTTCGGGCCATTACCTTGGATACTGGGATTGGTGACAGGTTTGCTGTTATTTGCCTCTGTCTTGGCGCATGAATTAGGACATAGTTTTGTCGCCATTAGTCAGGGAATTGAAGTTAAATCGATCAATTTGTTTCTGTTTGGTGGTTTAGCGCAATTGGAGAAAGAGTCCAAGACACCAGCTGAAGCATTTTGGATTGCGATCGCAGGTCCTATTGTGAGCTTACTCCTATTCGGTATCTTCACAGCCATCGGTGTAGGCACCCATATTTCCGGGCCAGTGGCAGCTATTTTAGGATTGCTAGCCTCAATTAACTTAGCGTTAGCGCTATTTAACTTAATTCCTGGCTTACCTTTGGATGGTGGCAATATCCTCAAAGCTGCTGTTTGGAAAGTCACTGGCAATCCTTATAAAGGTATTATCTTTGCCAGTCGCGTCGGTCAAATCTTCGGTTGGATTGCGATCGCTTCTGGGTTGCTGCCTCTGGTATTATACGGCAGTACCGCCAACTTCTGGAATTTGTTAGTCGGTTGGTTCTTGCTGCAAAACGCCGGACAGTCTGCCCAATATGCGACAGTTCAAGATAAACTGGCAGGATTGACAGCAGAAGATGCCGTAATTCCCGACAGTCCGATTGTGTCAGCCGATACTTCGCTCAGAAAGTTTGCTAATGATTGCGTTATCGGACAAAATCGCTGGCGCAAGTTCTTAGTCACCGATGAAGACGGACAGTTGGTAGGTGCGATCGCAGTTGATGACCTCAAAACAGTTTCTCTCGAACTTTGGCCGCAAATTAAAGTCAGAGAACTAACGCGATCGATTGCCGAATCCAACATTGTTAAATCAAATCAATCCCTGTTGGAAGTTACCACACTAATCGAACAAAAACAAATAACTCAACTGCCAGTGATTCGAGACAACGGTGTGCTGGTAGGACTTCTGGAAAAAACTTCCATTATCGAGTTACTGCAAAGACAAGCACAACCAGCGTAATCAATCTTAGATTTTAGATTTTAGATTGAAGTCAATCTGAAATCCTCAATTTCAAACTCCCCAGGATGACGAGAAAATCGCAAATCTGGGGAGTTTTGTTTGGGCGATCGGATCTTTTGCACGAAGGTTTTGTACGGTGCGTTAGCGACAGCGTAACGAACCCTAAGCCCGACGCCCTACTAGCCCCTAATCTAACAACCAAGTCTTGTTAGCAAAATCATCCCTTTCCTTATTTACATCAGCAATTGTGCTAATTTTCCGCTCAACAGGTTTGTAACGGGGCGTTGTTAATGCTGCGCTTTCTTTCTTCAAAGTATTGTTTTCTTCAATCAACTTAGAGTTAGCTTCTGCTAATTGCAGAGCTTCTTTTTTAGCTTGCGTAAGTTCTGCCTTAACCTTGTCAAATTGTTCTAAATCTTTTTGTAGCTTTTGGACAAGCTTTTTTTGCTCAGCCAATTCTGATTGTAAATCGATAACTTGCTGCTGTAGGGAAACTTCGTGTTGATGCGCTTGCTCAAGTTGCTTTGTTTGGTCCAAGGCTGCTCGCAACTCTGCTATAGTTGCTTCCAACTCAGCTTTGGTTGGACTTGTATCTTCAGCAATAGATTTATCGGTATCTGTAGGGGCTTCCTCTGTTACTTGATTATCTTGTTCCGCCACTACCTCAGCAGTTGTATCTATAATCGGTTTATCTTCTGTATCCGACGATTTTTGCGCTTCTTGGCGTAGCAAATCGGAAATACGTTTTCTAGTAGCCATTATTTTCTCCAATCACGCTGTAGTTCATCAGCCACGCGGCGGTAATCAGCCTCAGCTTCTCGTGCATTGTTCCCTCGCCATTCTGTAATCGGTACTCCCTCAAGCGCCGCTCGTTCGTGGGCTTTGTAGGAGCGGACAAAGGCATTGCAGGCGGGGATTCCCAACTCCATGAGGGTGTTTTGGGCTTCCAGCGCTTCCCCCAAACTGCGGGAATCGACTCTAGTCAGAAGCACGCGATGAGCAATACCCATCGGCGTAACTGCTTGACGTACCGTGTCAATCAGCACAGCCAGATCCATAGGTGCTGGTGGTGTTGGCAAAACGAGATAATCGGCGATCGACACTACCGCCGCTAATGCTTCCGATCGCAGCGCCGGAGGCGTATCCACCACTACTAAATCATACCCTTCTATCTGGCGTAAACTACTCAAAAGTTCTGGGTCTGTCTCTTGGGCTAACTCAAAGTTCCATTTTTCCTTATTGCGCTCAATCCACCAAGTAGCAGAACCTTGAATATCTGCATCGACTAGGAGAACCTTTCTTTTCTTTGAGAAAGTAGCAGCCAAATTGACAGCGGTAGTAGTTTTACCTACTCCTCCCTTACCGTTGACGATCGCGACTATTCTTGGCACTGGAAATTTCGACGCTGACTTTACAACAGAGCAATATAGCGCTTTATCGAACCTTCCAGCATCAAAGTTTCGGGATTAGTCATCATTAGTAACAGTGAAAGCAACTGACAATCTGCCCGATGGGCCAAATACTCGCGCACTGCTGCGATCGCCTGATGGGGTGACAAGTATCGCGGAAACCCTTGTTCAGTATGTGTTGTACCACGTTGCCCTTGACAAAAATTGAACTCATCTTTGGGCTTTATTGACACTATTCTCAAGTACAAGCAGCTACAAGTCTTATGGATTCGTTGTCAATCGCAGATTTCTTGGTTAATTTTTCCAGATGCCAGTGCGATGAATTGCAATGCCTGTAAAGCTTTGAGCCATACTTGTCACCCGTCAGACTTCATCGTATCTTTATCAACATACTCGCCAAGATATCAATATGCTAGTAACTTATAGAATAATCTGGGTTTTGGCTAAGGCAACAGACACAGTTTCGACCTCACCTGTCTTGCTGGGGGTCAGTCCCACAATTTTGTGGTTAGTATTGGGAGGAGGACTTTGCTTCCTAGAATTGCTTCTGCCGACAGCATTTACAGCATTTGCGATGGGGTTGAGCGCTTTGATGGTAGCCTTACTCTCGACGATCGTGCGATCGCCTTTGTTGCAAGTTATACTTTGGATGGGACTGTCTGCGGGTTTGATTTTTTTCTCCCCTCGCTTTTTACCAAAGCGGAAAATAACTTCGATTCAGGATGCTACTCAGGCCCAGAGGATTACCGAAATTCCCCCAGGCGAGACAGGGCATCCTTCACAGACCGATGAAAGTAGCAGTGATTTATCTGGTTTGGTGAAAATTTATAGTGGTAGGAGTCAGCTATTTTCAATCAGAGCATTTCTGACAGGTGCATGGCTAGATTTCCGCTCATCATCAGCATTTTCTAAACGACTATTTTTGCAAAATATAGCCCAACGTTATCGTTATTCATCATTTGGGCTATTTTGGGCATTTGTACCTTCAGCGTTGGTAGCAATTTTACTGACATTGGGACAGCGCGATGGCGAAACGCCCGCCTTCGGCGATCGCATTCCCATTTTAATTGCAGGTACAGTGCCACCACAAGTTTATGGTATCTTTGGGCTAATTATGGCACAAACGTTTCTGGAAGCTTTAAATATTCAGCGCGTTTCACTTAACCAATACATTCACCTATTGGTCAGACAAAAAATTCCCCTAGAAGCTATCATGATGGCTGGTTTGGCAGAATCCATCTTTGGTTTCTTGATGCGGTTACCAGTGTTGATTGCTATTCTCTTAGTTTTTAATATCAATCCTGCTTTGACATTTCCTCTCGCTTTCTTGGGTATTGCCTCAATTATTTGTTTCGGTTCTGGATTGGGTTTATTATTAGCTCCTTGGAATGCTTTAAGTAAAGATTTAGAAAATGTCATGCAGTTTTTCCCTTGGTTTATATTTCTTGTAACTCCTGTATTTGTGATTATAAAACCAGGGAATTGGCTTTATTATTTACAGCAATTTAATCCTCTCACTTATATATTTGAAGGGACAAGATTTTTAGCTTATGGTGTGGGTACAGTCAATAGTTTAGCGTTATTCATATTACTACCTTTAACTGTAATCTTACTTTTAGTAAGCTGGTTATTTTGTCGTTTATGTTTACCTTATATAATCGAGCGATCGCTAACTTAAATTTCACTAACTTAAATTATGGGAAAAATACTGTTAGAAACAAAGCATTTATCAAAACGATTTTGTCGCGATCCCAAGTTATCACTCCGTTATACAATTGCAGATATTTTTTGGGAATTTCGCCGCAAACCCGAAGGAGAAAATCGTCTCCGTTCTGGTGAATTTTGGTCTGTTTATGATGTCAATTTACAACTGAGAGCAGGTGAGGTACTGGGTTTAATTGGTCATAATGGTGCTGGAAAAAGCACATTAATTAACTTAATTATGGGAATTTTACGCCCCACTCTAGGTCAGGTTAGATGGTATACCAATCGAGTGATTATGATAGATAGCCAAGCTGGATTAAATTCCCTTCAAACAGGGCGAGAAAATATATATAATCTATTATCAATGTATGGAGTAGGTGAAAACCTAATCAAAAATAAGATTAATGATATTATTGACTATTCAGGTATTCAAACCTTTATTGATGCTCCTGTAGGTACATACAGTACAGGGATGCGATTAAGGTTAGCATTTTCTATTTATACTCAATTAAAACCAGATGTTTTTATCATAGATGAAGCATTAGGAGGAGGCGATATTCGCTTTCAGCAAAGGTTTCAAAATTATCTGAGAGATTATATTCAAGATGGTGGTTCCATATTGGTCGTTTCCCATGAAATGTATCAGATAAAGTCACTTTGTCACCGGGTCATTCTTTTTAATCAGGGACAAGTTTATAATACTGGTCAACCTGATGAAATCATTTACACATATAATGAATTAATGTTAGCCAGAAAAAATAACTCAAATTCATCTGCACCAACAATTCAAATTGATCAATCTCCCCAACCAATAGATGAAGATTTAGTACCTGGAGAAAAATTGGGCTTAGTTGAGATTGAGGAAGTAGAAGTAACTGCTGTAGATGGAAAAGAAATTACTTCAGGTAGTAAAGTCAAATTCCAAATGACTTGTAATTCACAACTGGATGATTATGCTGTAATAATCGCTTTTTCTGTAGGGACAGACGAATTATTCCCGATGGGTATGATGATGGGAAAGTATGGTGAAGAATACTATAAACTCAAGAAAGGACAGAATCAATTTTGTTGTTTTGTAGATAAACTACCACTTTTACCAGGGAAATATCAATTAAAAATTTCAATAATAGAAAATGATATTTATGATACACTAGCCCTCAAAGGATACCAAGATAAACCCGTTTACTTTGAAGTTAAAGGATATAATGATCTGCAATTAAATTTTGCTAGAAGTTATAAATATCTGTTCTATATTCCAACGAAATGGGAGTAAAGATTTTGTCCAAATAAATATGGCTGGCTGAATCGTGGAAAAATTATGCAGCCGCGTGCATATTGATTATCGTGCTACTGATAAAGATTTAATCCGATCCACACAGTTTTACAGTTTTATGCAAACAATTAACACCCTTCCTCCAGAACCTCAAATACCAGAAATTCTGCGGATTCTGAAATTGATTTTTCAACCAGTGCAATATGTGGAAGATTTGTTTAAAACCTATGGCGATCGCTTTACTATAACGACTCGTGATGGGACAAAATATGTTTATTTCGGTCATCCTGAAGCACTACAACAAATTTTTACTGCCGATCCCGGGCAATTTAAGACTGGAGGAGGATCGGAATATTTACGATTTTTGCTCGGTGATAACTCCCTGACTATGCTGGATGGCGATCGTCACCAGCGTGAACGCCAATTGTTAACCCCTCCGTTTCATGGAGAAAGAATGCGAGTCTATGGTGAGACTATCTGTGAAATTAGTCAGCAAGTCAGTAACAACTGGAAGATGGGAAAACCTTTCACTATTCGTGCGTCAATCCTAGAAATCACTCTACGTGTTATGTTGCGAGTGGTGTTCGGGTTGGAAGAAGGACCGGAGTTTCAAAAACTCAGACTGACGCTGATTTCTCTATTGGATGCAATCAATTCTCCCTTAATGTCCAGCGCCATATTTCTTCCTTTTATACAAAAAGATTTGGGTGCGTGGAGTCCTTGGGGTAGGATAGTCCGCTTACGAAAACAAGTTGACGATCTCATTCATGCTTTAATTCAAGAACGTCGTGCAAAATTGAAGAAAGATCGTCAAGATATTCTTAGTTTATTGATGTGTGCTACTGACCAGAACGGTCAGGGAATGTCAGATCGGGAAATCAATGATGAGTTAATGACGCTACTGGTTGCGGGACACGAAACCACAGCCTCAGCTTTAACTTGGGCGTTTTATTGGGTTGCTTACACACCACAGGTGGGTAACAAACTGCACAGAGAACTTGAAACTGTTGGCGATCATCCAGACCCAAATGTCATTTCCAAATTGCCTTATCTTACAGCCGTTTGCCAAGAAACCCTGCGAATATACCCTATTGGAATTGACGGGAGTTTTCGAGCGGTAGAATATCCGATAGAGATTATGGGCTACAAACTGCCGAAGGGAACAATCGTCATGCCCAGTATTTATATAGCACACCATCGTGAAGAAACCTACCCACAACCAAACCAGTTCAAGCCAGAACGATTCTTAGAAAGACAATTTTCCCCTTACGAGTTCTTGCCATTTGGCGGTGGAAACCGTCGTTGTATAGGGTTTGCGTTTGCCCAGTATGAGATGAAATTAATTCTAGGTACAATCCTATCACGCTTTCAAGTATCTCTAGTTAACAAGCGTCCTGTAACTCCTGTGCGTCATGGTTTTACTGTAACCGCACCATTAGGTATGCAGATGATCGCAAATCCTTTGAAATAGTATGTAACTTCTTTGGCGTTGCATAATTAACGGATCAACTGTCCAGATTGCGATCGCAAACTTCCAGTTTCTATTTCCGAAATTATTTCCATTAACCTAGTAGCAAAATATTCACTTGGATCGGATTTGATTATACTTCGGATAGACCGTGCTGCTTTTTGTCCTATTTTTTCCCATTCATAGCGTTGACTCCAAGCTCTTTCCATAGCTTCATCTAAGGCATGAAAATTAGCTCCAGCAGCTAAAAATCCAGTTACATTATCTTCAATTATTTCTGGTATCCCACCTACATCTGTAACAATTCCCAACCTGCCACACATCATTGCTTCTACTAAAGCTAATGGTAAACCCTCACATCTTGAGGGTAATATTAAAGCGTGATGATGATGCCAAACTTCAGTAATGTCTTCAATAAAGCCAGGGAAACTAACATTAGTAATATTCAAGTATTTAGCCATACCAATTAACGCTTCCCGATGAATTCCTTGTCCGAAAAAATTGACATAAAGCTTTCTTTGTTTCCATTTTTCTTGAGCTAATACTTTTAACAGAATGTCTTGTCCTTTATCATAGATAAACAGCCGACCCACACAAGCTAGGTAGAAACCATCATTAATATCACACCAAGGTAGCAAGTTGGAGCGACTAACGCAAAAAGGATTTCTCACAATTTCCGCATTGTTCAGTTTTTCTCCTATCTGAGCTTCCGTCAGAGATAAATTGTGTCCTGCCACAAAGAAACAGCGTTTAGCACTGCGAAATACTTCCTGCATTACTGGACGTATTTCATCGTGTGGCCAGTAGTAATCAACTGCTTTTTGGCAAACAATTATATATGGTAATTTCTGGCGAAAACAAATATTAGCAAATCTCAAACCGTCAAAATTTTCACCTTGAGAAATTACTACTAGATCGGGCTGCAACTGTTTCAATTGATGAGCTAGGATAATATCGATCGGATCTAACGGTAAAAATTGCCATCTGCCAGGTATGATCCTGTTCAAGTATCGAAGTTGCCTGGAAAAGTTCAGACGATAGATGTCTACTACAGGTATTCCAGAAGATTGTAGCTTTAGGATACGGGAGTGTCGATCGACTACAAGTGTTTTGTACGCCTTTACTTTTTGACCTTTTTCTGCTAAAATTTGCGCCGCAGATGCCCAAAGTTCTTCACTACCGCCCCAAGGTTCGGGACAAGAACTGATAAAGACAACCTGCTTACCACGATCGAATAACATTTAATTAAAGCAAATGTGGGAATTTTTTGATTTTTTTGATGGCAGTCTGAGTGCAAATTTGATATTTTGCACAATCTTGACTATAGCTGTAAAAAAAATCAAAGTCAATACTTAGGGATAGTTGGGATTTGTGGCAACTTAAGCTAAAGTATAGAAGCATTTATGTCAAGTCGATCTCCTACTGAATTTAAAATTTTTGTTTCTACCTACGGAATAACTTGCGAATAAGGCGCTGCAAAAAGTTTGCAGTATCAACAGGTGGGATGTCAGTAGGTATTCGATCGCTTCCATCGGCAATAGATTGGGATTCCTTCATTAACTGAGTTCGGATACTCTCAAACTGCCTTGCATTTTTAGCTGCCAGAATCCCCCAGTAAAAACCTTTGGCATATTCAATACTCTCCACAGTCTGAAAATGCTTCTTAAATAGTTCAATCATGTATTCTATTTGAGGAACCAGCATATTGTCATGGCGTTTACCATTCGGCTGAATCCAAGACCACATCACGCCAGTGACTAAAATTTTTCCCCCATAAGCTGGCGCATCTTCAAATGCTACATAAGGAACTTTTGTTGGATCGCTGTAAAGATTTTTAGAAGGTTCGCAGATGGGCATAAAGCAAACACCATCATCAGTCAACCAATCAGAGATATTTTCGATCAATAGCTCAATTTCTGATATAGATTCTGCAAAGCTGTAAGCCCACCACATTGAGGAAATGACATCCCATTCTCCTTTATTAATCAGCGATTTATCTCTAAAATTTCCCTGAATTAATGGAATATTAGGGTTTTTTATTTTGGCAATATTAAGCATTGCTTGTGAAATGTCCAAACCTGCTCTCTGTACTTCTGGAAAACAACTGAGATAGTACCCTGTACCGCAGGCAACATCCAACCAACGAACTGTACTGCCTTTCTCGCGCAAAAGTTCTGTTAATATCTGAAGCTCAGAAGCTGTTTTTGTCTGCGAGTGAATATCTGTCAGAAATTTTTGATTGTAAGCCTCTGCATAGGCTTCATCATAAGTTTCTAAAACTTGTTCAATTTTCATATTTTTCCAGGAATTTAGTATTAATGCGCTCTTTAATATTATTATATATGCTTTTGTAGTTTGGTGGGAATCTCCCATCTAAGTAAACCCCATAAATCTTTTATCCAAAACCATAGACGTTGATAATAAAATAATAAGTGTATTCCTAAAATAATTAGATTTGCAGGATTTCTCCAGCCAGTCAAGCACAAAAATCCCAGAGGATAGAATACATCGTAATATTCAAATAGAAAAAGTCTGTGATTCTCAGTAGGCTTAACAATGACGATATCTAATTGCCAAAAATAGTGTCTCAGCCATTCCGTTACTAAATAAAAGCCTAGAAAAGTCCAAGTGAAGATATTATTGGAGAGTAGTAATATGATCGTAAGAGAGCCAAATTCTGCGGGGAAGACAACCCATTTACCGAGTCTTTGCAACGTTTGTGTAGAAGTATTTACAGCAAATGTATTAATACCAGCACGACGATCGTTTTCAAAATCAACTATCTGATGCCAAAGAATACTTCTAAATCCCGATGCCAATGCCCAAATAGCGATCGTTGTTACCCACGCTATTGATAGTGGCTTATCAGTATGATGAGCGACTAAAAATACAGCAAATATTTGCGGCACCAAACTTTCTCCTACTGCCATTGCTAAAACACCCAAAAAACTTCGGTTTTTCAGACGGATAGGTGGTACAGAGTAAATCGTGAAGAGTAGCCAGTTTCCTATATAAACGATCAACGCTAAAGGAATTTGAATCAATAGTCCCGATACGATCGAACCTGGTACAATACACGCGATCGTAACCAAAGCTCTAAATAAATTAGAGCGCCCTATAAAGTAGTTAGCTTTGCCACTGATTCGATCTTCTTCTCGATCGCATAAATTGTTAATTACACTGGCGTAGCTTGCACCGATTGCTAGAGCAATCAGGAGAAATAAAAACGTACTCCCAAGCGAAATTAAGGATATGTTTGAAATTGCAGCACTAGCATAGGCAGTTCCTAGAACAGGAGCCAGCTTGTATGACCACCATTCCTTCGCTCGCACGAGAGCGAGCATCTGTTGAGAATAATTTAGTGTTTGTTTATTCATTACTTGCAAGCGAGCAAAGTTGCAAAAGTTTATTTGTAAAAATACGTTCGGGATAAGGAGGATTAGTCTTATAAATATATACTTCATGTCCCTGTTGCTTGAGATACTTTGCAGTTGATGACCAAAGTTCTTCACTTCCACCCCAAGCACCATAACAAGAACTCATAAATACAAAACGGCTAATTTTAATCGTCGTACCAGCTTCTCTTATAAAAGTTAAGTTTTTTTCAATTACCATTGAATCCTCTATAACATTCACTCTATTCTACCTATTACTACACTTTATTATTGCTACAAACGTTAATTTTTCATTCCTGAGACGATCTCTGCGAGTGCTTAAAATACTGTTGGATATTTAATTTTAAAAATTTGATAAACTGAACATATTTTTTAAGTTTATTTTTGACAATTTTTAAAATGTAAATTGGTATATCGACAGGACTGAGAATCAAAGAATATAATAACATTTGCAACGCCCGAAACTGACAATTTGGTTTTTGCCAGTATTGCCATGCTCCGCTAACATAACATCTCGCTCGGTTCCGGATAAATTTACGTTTTTCTTGGTTAGTAAGTAAGTGACTGAGATAATCTAAAATCAATTTATTATCATGGATACCAAAGTCTTCAATTAGATCTAACCAACAACACCCGTCGTGAATTCCAGTGCCATCAGCACGTTTGACCCACAATATTTCTCTAGTTAGTCCGGCGCGACAAGGTTGGGAAAGAACTGTTTCTAGCAAAAAGCACCAGTCGTCAGCAATTCTCAGTTGTGTATTCCAGTTTCCACTGATACTCGCTCGCCGAAAGACTACACCAGAAGACGGTGCAGGACAAATTTCCAAGCACAAATTGCGGCATCGATCGGGTGTAATCAGCCTCCATCTGCCGTTACCTAATATAGAGTAATCTTGCCAATTGATTATTTTTTCTATAGGATTGGGGATAGGATCGTCATTAAAGTGGTAAAGTTCCCAATTAGCAAAGACCAAATCGAGATTATAGGTTTTTATCGCGTTAATACATTGTTCCAGAAAATTAGGCCGCCAAACATCATCTGAATCAAGAGTGGCTAAGTAGGTTCCTTGGGCATATCTAAGACCTAAGTTGCGTGCTGCCCCCTGCCCCTGATGTATTTGTCGCAAATAAAGAATTCCGGGAAAATTTGCGAGTATAGTCGGTGTTTCATCAGTAGAGCCATCATCTACGACAATAATCTCCACATTAGACCAGGTTTGCTGTTGAACGCTGTGAATTGCGTCCTTTATCAAACCCGCCCGATTCCAAGTAGGAATAATGACGGAAATCAGTTCTAGGCGATCGACTCCGGTAGGGCACTCTGTCGAATTAACTGTTAATCCTTGACCTGGATAAAAAAAATTGCTAGAAAACATCTATCTTAGGACTTAAACATTAACAGAATAATACCATACAGGCGTTATGGTTGGGAGAGTGGGGGAGGGGGAGTAGGGGAGTAGGGGAGTAGGGGAGCGGAAAAATTAATATTTTCCTTATTCGCTCTTCCCTCTTGAAAAATAGTAGTTTTCGGTCTATTGAAAGAGCCTCTGCTGTGCTGGGATGGTCGCCAGAGTATATTCTGAAACAATTCAGCCCTTAACTTCCGAACATGATTGGCTTCATCTTCGCTCTGATTCTATTTGTCAGTCCCACCCTGATTATTCTGTGGAGTGCGTTGAGTCGCGTTGGCTTTGTCTGGAGTTTACTTTGGATATTAGCTGGCTCGATAATTGGTGGGTTGCTGCTAGCGATCGCCGGCGCAGTTTTTTACGGATTGCTGACTGCATGGGACGATCGCCGCACTGGGCCACCGGAGGCAGGCGCGATCGGTGCAGGTCTTGGCAGAGCGATCGTCACGCTGATTTTTATGGTGATGTTTGGTTGGATTGGGTCCGGATTGGGAGCTTTTCTAGCATTCAACTAAGTAGTCGGACAAAAGTAATCGACACTGTATGAACTTTTGTTAAGGCACTTGCAGGAGTGCCTTCGCACAGCGTGCCGTAGGCATATCGTGCATCGGCACAATTA
>NZ_JACJPW010000164.1 GCF_014696265.1 Aerosakkonema funiforme FACHB-1375
TGTCAATTTTTACAATACATTTGTACTATCCGTGGGTAGCGATCGCACTCCTGCAAGTGCCTTAACAAAAGTTCATACAGTGTCGATTACTTTTGTCCGACTACTTACAGGTATCGGCATTGCGCCAGAAAATCTTCGGTTGCTGTTTCAACCGTTCTGCCAGCTCGATAGCGATCTTAAGTGGCAATGTGAAGGCTCTGGTTTGGGTTTGGTGCTGACTCGCAAACTAGCCCGTTTGCACGGTGGCGATGTGACGGTGCGATCGACTTTGGGTCAAGGCAGTGAATTCACGCTTTTTCTGCCGGATACTGAGGGAGCGGTCGTCAGTGGGGCAGGGGTTTTTCCAGTTGTAGAGAGAGCTCTGCATTCTCCAGCACAACCAAGGCCACAGGTAACCGACAGCCGACACCTCAAACGCCACACTCGAAAAGTGGCCTCTGACAAAATGCGTGTTTTAATTGTGGAGGACGATCGCCGCACTGCCTCCGTGTTACAGAATTACCTTCAGGCGATTGGCTATCACGTAAAGCACTTAGCCAATGGTCTTGATTTTCTAGGTGAAGTGCAAACATTCAAACCAGATTTAATTTTGTTGGATTTACAGTTACCGGAAGGCCCGATCGGCTTAAATTTACTCGCAACGCTGCGACAAGAACCAGATTTGCAAAATCTACCGGTCGTAATACTGACTGCATCAGAAAGTGACAGGGAACTTTGTTTAGCCGCTGGAGCTAATGACTACTTTACTAAGCCGATTGGAATTGCCCAGATTGAGTCAATCTTGATGAGCTATCTCAAATAGTAATTAATGGCTGGAAATAATGCCAAGCTTCGATCAAATTTCCTTGCATTAGAGCTGCTGCACCGCTGAGAGCTTGAATTTCCGGGAGATTGGGATTGAGAGCCAGGGCTGGTTTGAGGGCTTTTTCGGCTTTTGAGGGATTCCAGTCATACAAGTGGACGAAAGACAGGTAGGCGTAGGCGTAGGGGTTTTGGGAGTCGAGTTTGGTGACTCTTTCCAAGGCGGCGATCGCACCAGCAGGCTGTCGCCGCAACACCTTCGCCAGCGCCAAAGCATAAGCTAATTGCAGGTTTTGCGGTGAGTGTGCCAAACGGTAATTTAGTGTCTTGCTAGCCTGAATCAGATAATCTTGAGTCGGATCGTATTGATTGATCCGTCCAGTTTGGTCAAAGACGCGATCGAGTGCTTTTGAGCCTTGGGGTAATTGAGCTGCTAAAGTTCTTAACTGAGTGAGTAAATCTAATTCCGGTGCGGGTGTAAACTTGGCAGTTGGGTCAATTTTCAGGGTGACTGGCGGTACTGCAATCGGATAAGTTTCACCAGTTTGGCGATTGAGATAAGTTGCTTCTAAAGTGTAAATTCCCGGAACAACATCGGCGGGAGGAAGCATCGCCGTTCGTTCGATAACTCGAAATGAATCCGTCAAGCGATCGTCTGTCAAGTTACCCGGATGCAAATTTCCCATCCCAATAGCATGGTCATGCAGCCATCCTTGTTGCTTCGTCTGAGATTTTTTACTAATGCACTGGGCAGGCGGGACGCCCACCCCACAAGAGAGAGATTTGGCTTGTGGGATGGGCATCTTGCCCGTCGAGACGCCCACCTCAGAAGAGAGAGATTTGGCTTGTGGGATGGGCATCTTGCCCGTCCCACCTGTTTTCAATGCAAGCGCGGACTTTGTTGCTTGTGAGGGAGAAACCGCCGAACTGCGCCAAGTTAACAATACCAAGCCTGACTGTAACTGGTTCCAAGAACCAGACCAATCGTAGACGACGGGGACTGGAACTCCAGGAGGCGATCGATCTGGTACTGTAACGCGATTCAATTTTAGATTTTGGATTTTGCGCGAAGTGGGCGTCTTGGACGCCATGTCCTCTACTTGGGGAGACCCCAAGATCGGAATGGCTCCGGTGACCGTCACGATGCCCACCTTCGCAAGAGAGGATTTTGGATTGGGGATTGCGGATTGAGAAATTATCTCCTGCTTTGCTACTTCTTCGCTTAACGGTTGTACTTGTACTGGTGGCTTTCGGCTGTGGTAAAGATTCAAATTACTGCCATCGGGCAAATTCCAACTTTTCTGTAACTGGAAATCTCCACCTTGCTCTACAATTTGGACGATCGCACTCTGCGCTTCGCTGGGAACGGAACCTTGATCTCCTGTTTTGGTGAGGAACCAGGACACAGACCGTGCATCTTGCTGTAGGTGTTTTTTTCGCGTTCCTACCTGACGCCCGTAAACCTGAAAATCGCTTAAAGCACCGTAATAATTGAAGTTGTGTTGGTTTAGTTCTGGTGTCGAGGGTAGTACGCCTAAAGTCGATCGCAGGTATGGTTCCGTTTTAACGATTTCTGCAATTACCTGCTGATGGGGAAACTGGGCACCAATATAAGGATAGTGCTGAAACCGGGGACTGAGAATTTGCGTTAACCAAGTACCCCCGATCGGATAGATATTTGCCAACATTAATAATATCGCTAAACCGATAGTAATGCGGCGGATATATTGTGACCAGCGCCCAGTCCAAAGCGTCAACCAGTAAGCGAGGAACAGTGACAGCACTGGCAAATATGGCAAAACATAACGGGTATCTTTGTTAATATTTAGAGAACAAAGCAGATAGGCACTTACCAAAAATATAGCTAACCATTTAATAGGCGATCGAGTAAAGCTATTACCACCTGTACCTCTGAGATCTCGAAACTCTAATTTTAGATTGAGAAGTATACCCAGATAATATAGACAACAGCAACTTAACACTATAACTTTGTGCCATAATTTGATCTGCAAAACTGGCTGTTGTTCGATCTCCGCTGCTGTTTTTCTCAATTCGGGCGGCCAAGCTGACATTTGTTTTTCGATCTCCGCTGCTGCTTTCCTAAATTCGGGCGGCATCTTGCCAGTTTTCTTAAATTCGGCCTGCCAAGCTGACATTTGTTCACTTTCCGCTGCTATTTTCCGTAGCGGCTCTATTTCCTCAGATGTTTTCCTGCGTAGCTGTTCTACTCCTCTAATGGCTAACTTACCCAGATAAAGTAGTAGACCGACGATGGGTACTAGCAACAGAGGCCAAGAAACTACATAAGGTAAATCTTTCCAATAAAATATCCAGGCATCGATCGTATTTAGGGCAGGGTCGCCTTCTGCGATCGCAGAGTCTACAGTAGCTCGTTTCCCAGCTGTCAGCATTAGCAGCCAATTCGTGCGATACCAAGGGCCAAATACTAACACTGACAACAACAAAGCACCTAATAGTTGAGCTAATCTTTCAGTTGCATTAAAAATAGAAGAAGGCTGATTTTTAATTTTTAATCTTAAGTTTTTCCAGAAATTACGAAGTTCGTCATTTATTACCAAAACTATTGGTATGAATAGGAAAAATATAGCTGTTTGCTTCACCATTAAAGCCAAGCCGAAAGCAAGACCAAAAGCAGCTGCCCAAAACCAGCTAAGGTGGGAATTGCCCACACTAATTTTTGCTCTCCAAACCGTCAGACAATAGAAAGCAAGCGTCACAACAGATGCGAGCGGATAGTCAAGCAGAAAATCTAGGCGAAATCGATATAAACCTGGCAAAACCTGACATATCGCCGCCGCCAATAAACCGACTTCAACGCTAAATAATTCTACGCCCAAACCATAAACGGAGACTAATAGAATAGCGCTAAAAAAGAGGTTGACAAGTGTGGCTTTATCTGCACCAGTGCCAAATACGTTTTGAACAATACCTGTAGCGATGTAGGTAAACGGCGGGACTTTGGAAGTGAGTTGCCAAAAACTCGTCCACCATTCCCCAGAAAACCATTGGGGATGTTGTAAGGCTCGCCAATAGTTTAACGAACCTGTGAGGTAGTCTGCTTGATCCCAAGCTGGGATAGAATGGTCGATGGCAAACCAGATGCGATCGCACACCGCACCCGCCAGCCAAATTATAGCCAGGACTAGCAGACCCTTCTTAAACTGGTTGTCTTTCTCGCTTTGAATCACCGATCGCACCAGATTAGTTTGCTCTAGGACTAATTATATAAAGCTTGATTAGTAATTTGTTGGTTAGGGGCTAATAGGTTTAAATAGAAAAAATGAGCTAGCAATAAATTGGTTAAAAATGACAAGAAGAGATTGGAAACCCCAGAAAACTTGGCTTTTCTCTGTCGGAATCTTAGAATGGGAAAACTCTGATGTTTGGCCCGGTTTTCCCGAAGCTGTAGAAGGACGTTTTGACGAAAAATTGGTAGAATTTTTCCGGGCGGCGGGACTCCCAGGGAAACAAATTATCTATTTACAAGATAGTGAAGCAACTATAGAAGCCATTCAAGGCAGTTTAACAGAAGTATTAGCCAACACCGAAGAAGGTGACTTATTTATTTTATATTTTGCAGGTCACGGTGATTGGGATAGCGATACGGGAGAACATTACTTTATTAATTATGATGCTAATGGGTCAGACCGAGATAATTATTGGTCTATCTCTAGCATTTTTGATAGCATTGAGAATAATTTTAATGGCTCAAAAGTGTTGCTTTTAGCTGATTGTTGCTATTCAGGCGGATTAATTGACGAATTAAAACGGCGAGATAGCGATATTTCCTACGCTTGCATTAGTTCTGCCTATACTCATAATACCTCAACGGGTGGTTGGACTTTTACGGAATCTTTGTATAAAGGTTTGTTGGGCGACCCAGTAGTAGATTTGGATAAGGATGGAGTAATTACGCTGTACGATTTAGCGCGTTATGCCGAATTGGAAATGGCATTTATTGAAGAGCAAAAATCGATGTTTTTTACTACTAACGATTTCGATAAGCAAATGGTTTTTGCCAGCGTTTCGGAGCGGATAGAATCGATTGAAGGTAAACGGGTAGAGGTAGAATATTCAGGTGATTGGTATAAGGCCAAAACCTTAGAGACTAACGGTTCAGAAGTGAGAGTTTTATATATTGATGACCAATCAGAGGAATCGGTAGAATCGCAACGAATTCGTCCTTATGCGCCTGATATGTTTGCCGTTGGCGAGCGAGTAGAAGCTCAATCTGATGAAGAATGGTATCCAGCAAAGGTGAAAAAAGCTTGGTATGGTTTGCATTTAGTTAGTTATGATGATTACCCGGACATTTGGGATGAGTGGGTAGGGTCTGATTACATTCGATCTCGCCAATAAGTATAGCAAAAGTCAAAAGTCAAAAGTCACTCATTGAAATGCTTGCTGTGAATTGGTTTTGACCTTTTAGGATGCCCTACATCTGCGGTAAAAATTTAACCCTCGATTTCAACAGACAATTTTCCTATCACTCATTTACTAACGATACAACTAAACTCGATCGACTGACAAAACTTATCTTTTCGGATATTTTCTTTGTCAGTCGATCGTATTTTTATCCTACTTAGGACTTACGCAAAGAAACCCGGTTTCTATGCAAAATCGTGAGTTTCTCAACTAGATATCGACGCAGAAAACCGGTTTCTGGCTTCTTCGTGCGTAAGTCCTGCTACACTTACTCTGCCCCTTCAATTGGCGCAAAACCCTGACGTTGGATATTCTCAGTCACCGCACGGGGTTCCAAGAATTGTAGCAGGTAATCGGGGCCACCTGCTTTGGAACCGACGCCAGAAAGTTTGAATCCGCCGAAAGGTTGACGCGACACAATCGCACCAGTAATACCGCGATTGATATACAAATTCCCCACTTCAAATTCGTCTTGCGCTTTTTGAATGTGGGAAGGAGTACGCGAATACAAACCGCCAGTTAAAGCAAAGTTTGTACCGTTAGCAACCTTAATCGCTTCCTCAAAATCCTTCACCTTAATTACAGACAACACCGGGCCAAAAATTTCTTCCTGTGCAATAGTAGCCGTGGGAGAAACTTCCGTAAAAATTGTAGGCCCAATGAAATATCCATTTGACGGCGCAGACATTTGCAAAGCTAAATTTGCTTCTTGACGTCCTTTTTCGATATATTCCAAAATGCGTTTGTGGGCGTTAGCATCGATGACGGGGCCGACTTTTGTGCTGGGATCTTCAGCAGCACCAACATTGAGGCTGCGAGTAGCTTCCACCAAACGCGGTACAAACACATCATAGATGGATTCCAGCACAATTACTCGCGAACAAGCAGAACATTTTTGGCCGCTATAACCAAAAGCTGATTGCACGACACCAGCAACTGCTTGGTCTAAATCCGCACTTTCATCAACGATGACCGCATTCTTCCCACCCATTTCAGCGATGACTCGTTTCAGGTGTTTTTGTCCCGGTTGTAAAATGGCAGCATCGGCGTAAATTCGACAACCGACTTCCTGAGAACCAGTAAAGGTTATCATGTGAACGTCGGGATGTTTCACCATGTAAGCGCCGACAGAAGAACCTTTTCCTGGTACGAATTGAAATACGCCCTTGGGAATGCCAGCTTCTACTAAAATTTCTGCTAATTTGGCTGCAATTACTGAGGAAACTTCCGCAGGTTTGAGAAGGGTACAATTTCCGGCGACGAGGGAAGCGACAGTCATTCCTGTAGGAATAGCTAAGGGGAAATTCCAAGGGGAAATAATTAGCGAAACTCCTCGCGGTTGATAGTTGTAACGGTTAGTTTCACCCGGAATATCGTAGTTATATCCCTGTTCCAACCGTTCCATTTCGTCAGCGTAATAACGGCAGAAATCGATAGCTTCGGAAACTTCCGCGTCTCCTTCTCGGACTGGTTTGCCAGTTTCCAAAACCATCCAAGCAGTTAATTCGTGGCGGCGTTTTTCCATGATTTCTGCGGCTTTCCGCAACACGCCTGCACGTTGGCGTACTGGAGTTTTTCGCCAAGCGGGAAAAGCTGCTTTTGCTGCTAGAATTGCTTGTTCTGCTTGTTCGACGCTAAGCAGTCCGATTTTGCCCACAATTTCGCTGGGATTGGAGGGATTGACAGAATCGATGGTTTGTGTTGTAGTGATGTATTCACCATTAATTAATGGTGAATAAGTTTTACCGATTTGTTGACGAACGGTTTGGATTGCTTGCTGCGATCGCTCTCTTTCTTCCTTATCTGAATAATCGGTATCTGCTACATTTGGGAACGCTTTGGTAAACTCAGCTTTGTCGTCAACTTTGCCACTTTTTAAAGTTGGCGCTGCTAACAATTCCTCCATAGGTCGTTCTTCCAAACTTTGCCGTAGAAAAGAACTATTAGCTGTATTTTCTAACAAGCGGCGAATCAGATAAGCCATACCGGGAATCAAGTCGCCGTAAGGACAATAAACTCGCACCCGATAACCGCGATCGACGATCGCTTTTGCCAGTTTATCTGCCATCCCGTAAAGCACTTGCATCTCAAAACGGCGGCGCGGTACATTTAAAGTTTCGGCAATCGCCATCGCACGCGCTTGACTGCGAACGTTATGGCTACCAATTGCCGAATAAATATACTCGTGATTCTCCAACATCAACTGAGTTAATTTCTCATAGTTGATATCTGTTGCTGCTTTGTCGTTGTAAACTGGTTGAGGCCAATCTTTCTGGGCAGATTTGATCGTTTCCTGATCCCAATACGCACCTTTCACCAAACGCACAGTCACCGGATTACCGCGTAACTTCGCCCATGCAATTAAATCGCGCAAATCCTTTTCGCTGTCGCGTAAATAAGCTTGAATCGTGATACCGATATCTGTACGAGAACGAAATTCTTCTTCCAGCAATAGCTGTTTCAGAATGCTCAAAGTAATATCTTTGTAAGCATACTGTTCCATATCGAAGTGAACTGCTGCACCTAACTCTTTAGCGCGGCGTAATAGGGTGCAAATGCGATCGCTCACTTTTTGCTGACTGCCTTTCTCATCCAGCGGATCGAACTGGGAGTAAAAAGCTGTTATTTTAACCGATACTTGCACTTTTGGCAATGGTTCGCCATCAGCAGAATCGATCGCCTCAACATTTGACCAACTTTTCGCCGCTTCTGTCAGCTGTTCCATCAATTCCAGATAGCGATCGAGATAAGACTGCGCTTCCGCTTCCGTAATCACCGCCTCACCCAAGAGGTCAATGCTGAAAGTCATTTTATCCTTACGCAGTCGCTTAACCGTCTCAATTACCTGTTTAATATTTTCGCCAGCAATATACTTATGAGCTAAAGTTTCAACTGCTGTGGAAACCGTCGTCGCCGCCAACTGTCCCGGCATCGAATCTGGGTTAGCAAAATTTAACAAACCCTTGAGTGCGGCGGGAAGTTCCACCGACTCATCCCCCAGATATTCCTGCAAGTGACGCGCTATTTCCGGTTTGCTACGCAGAGACGGCAGACAGTCGATGAAGCGGAACAACTGCACTCGCAAACCGGGGTTAGACATTGCCCACGATAATAATTTATCATCCCAGCGCATTTGGTCGCGCATTTGGGCAAAAAACGAACGATTTTCTTTAGTTGCAGCCAGAAGTTGTTTGGCTATCTCCTGGGTCTTAGTTTCGTATGTATTAGTTGATACTTGTACAACCACAGCTAGCGGACTCCTATTTTGGGCAATGCTTGGGTCTAGAATTGCAGCGAGGCGGAGCCTCTTTGACATCACTCCCAGGTTCAACTTGGGAACGAGAAATGCTTACAATCCTTTAGATCTCTATTTTCTCGCTTTAGGACGCCATTATGTTAGCTAAATTCTAAGTATAAATGCTCAAATAAAATGCGATCGGGAAAGTGAACTCTGCCTTGTCAAGATCCCCGACTTCTTCAAGAAGTCGGGGATCTGGGCAGCAAGTTTTGCTCAAGTAAGTACCATTCGACTAATCACTAACGACTAATAACGCAAGTTTCGAGTTATTAATTTTGAGTCTATAGGGTGCGTCTGACGCAACCTACTTAATCTAACGCCGCAACGCCGAGTTAATAAATAAATTTTCCCTATAAAATCGATAAGCTAAGCATTTTGAGCCAGCTTCTCTTCTTGTAATTTTCTTGCCTCCTCAACCTCAAGCCTTGCCAAAGTTGTCGCCGCATCTGCCAGATACATTGCTAAAGTTGCTCTTGTTTGTGGATCTTTTTCCCGCCACAGGTCATGGGCAAACACCATCACTGTATTGCGGTATGCTCTTATTGATTCCGGGTCTAATGCGTAACCCATAGTTTTAGAAACTCCCCATGTCGAATGGATAACTTTGGACAAAAGTCAATACATCCTCATCTCTGCGGACGATTGACTCGAATCAATCTACTTTTCAAAGTTTCCTGAGCAGAAATAGCCTCATTAATGCGTGTAGCCAGCCTCTCTACATTCTGGTCTTCTGTGCAGACTATAATACCAGCGTGGTCAGGTTGTCGAATGTGCAGTCGGATGAAATCTCCACGATTTTGTGTCAAAACGGCTCTTTCATTACTCACAGCAAACCCTAACACTTCAGGATCGGAATCTCCAGCGTTTCCTGCTTCTTGAACTGTGAGGACATCATGGCCTAAAGTTCGGAGTAGTTCCACTACTGGCAGTGGGAATTGTTCATCAGCATATATCTTTGCCATAGATTATACTTCAGATGCCATTGCTTCATCTTGGTCTCTTAGTGCTTTTTGAATTTCCTCTGGATGTGCATCAGCATAAGCCCAAACGCTCACCAAATCGGCAGCACTAATGTGAGGATAAAATTTCAGAAGTTCGGCATCAGTCGCACCTTGTTCGCGCAAACTTACGAACAACCAAACCGGAAGGCGAGTTTTATCGATACAAGCTTCACCACCCATGACATCTGGAGTCTTTGTAATTCCTCTCGAACCGCTGCTTAAAGTTTTCAGCAAGATTTGTATAACTTCAGCCTTTTCATCTGGAGTTAAGGAAAGAAGTTGCGTTTCTAATTCTTTGACTATCATGTATATAAGTCGCTTTGCCGCTCAAGTAATATCTACTATCATAATCGATTCCCAACGACCAAACTGGAATGCAAGTTCTGCCAATACAAACATCGCCACCAACAACACCAGGCGTTTTTTGAATAGCTGGCGACCCGCTAGTTAAATTTTTGATCGAAATTTGTATAGCTTCAGCTTTTTCACTGCAAGAAGTTATTGCCAACTTCAAAGAAGCGATCGAATTTTACATCAAGGTATTGTCAGCGGTTCGTCCTTTTCATCCGCTTCTTTACCACATCTCGCGCATCCATAAAGCAATCTTCAAAAAAAATTCGGGATCGAGCCACCTCAGCCATTATTTAAAAGCTTTCTAATCTTTGCAACTTTTATTTACGATGGCTTTTTCAAAACTTGATAAAAAAATTGTTACAAAAAAATCAGCCATTTCAGTTGTGGATGCTAAAATTTTTGAGACAAAAATAGCCCCACATCGCCAAAGTACAAAAAAAGCGAACAGGGCAATTAAGTTCAAATACATAAGATTCCCTACGCACGCTTGGAATTTATTTGAATGGAAACAAAAACACCCATAAAAGTTGGCATACCCAAGGAAATCCACCCAGGCGAATGTCGCGTCGCCGCTACGCCAGACACAGCCAAGCGACTTATGAAGCTAGGTTTTGAAGTACTTATAGAGTCAGGCGCAGGCGCATTAGCCAGCTTTCCCGACGAAGCCTACAAACAAGCCGAATGCAAAATCATCCCCGATGCCCCCACCCTATGGGCAGAGTCGGATATCGTCCTCAAAGTTCGTGCGCCAGAAATGGGTCCAGACGGCAAGCACGAAGCCGAATTGCTGCGTGAAGGCGGCACCCTCATCAGCTTCATCTGGGCTGCACAAAACCCCGAACTGGTAGAAAGTCTGACTTTCCGCAAAGCCACAGTCATCTCGATGGATGCGATTCCCCGCATCAGTCGCGCCCAAAAAATGGACGCCCTCAGCTCGATGGCAAACATCGCCGGATACCGCGCCGTACTGGAAGCTGCCAACAATTTCGGTCGCTTCTTTACCGGACAGATTACCGCCGCCGGCAAAGTGCCGCCAGCTAAAGTGTTGGTAATTGGTGCTGGCGTAGCGGGACTGGCGGCGATCGGTGCAGGGAGAAGTTTGGGTGCGATCGTCCGCGCTTTCGATACTCGCCCTGTGGTAAAAGAGCAAGTACAAAGTATGGGCGCAGAGTTCCTCGAACTCGATTTCGCAGAAGACGGTACCGGTGCGGGCGGCTACGCCAAAGTGATGAGCGAAGAATTCATCAAAGCGGAAATGGCACTATTTGCCGAACAAGCCAAAGATGTCGATATTATCATCACCACAGCCTTAATCCCTGGCAAACGCGCCCCCATCTTGATTACCAAAGATATGGTCGAGAGCATGAAAGAAGGCTCCGTCGTTGTAGACTTGGCAGCAGAACAAGGCGGCAACTGCGAAGTGACCAAGCCAGGGGAAATTAACCGCCACAACGGTGTGACTATCATCGGCTACACCGACCTCCCCAGCCGCATGGCACCCCAATCCAGCCAGCTTTACGGCACCAATCTTTTCCACCTCCTCGACGACATGACCAAAGGCGGTCAGTACAAAGTCGATATGGAGGATGAGGTAGTGCGCGGTGCGCTGATCGTCTACGAAGGCGAACGACTGCCACCACCGCCCCCCAAAGCCGCACCAGAACCGCCCAAACCCGCTGCCCCAGCAGCCGCAAAACCAGCGGAAGTAGCGGTAACAGCGCCTGAAAAATCCACATCTACCTTCAGTACAGGCGATTTAGTCACGCTAGGTTTAACTGGTTTAGCTTTACTGGGCGTCGGTATCGGTGCGCCGCCTTCGTTCCTGTCTCACTTCACCGTATTTGTGCTGGCGTGCTTTGTCGGCTGGCAGGTGATTTGGAACGTGAAACCCGCCCTGCACACGCCCTTGATGAGCGTTACCAATGCCATCAGCGGCATCATCATCATTGGCGGCGTTCTCCAAATCTCCAGTTCGCTAACTTCACCTACTACTATCTTGGGTGCGATCGCCATCCTTATCGGCACGATCAACATCTCCGGCGGCTTCCTCGTCACCCAAAGAATGCTCAAGATGTTCCGCAAATAATTTTAGATTTTAGATTTTAGATTTTGGATTGGGGCTATGAGCAGAATCAGATATTTCATGCAACTGATGACCTAGCCATTCATCCAAAATCTAAAAATCCAAAATCCAAAATCCTCTCTTGCGAAGGTGGGCATCGTGACGGTCACCGCCAAGACGCCCACTTCGCGCCAAATCCAAAATCCAAAATTTGACAAATGACAAGTAGTATATTGACAGTTTCCTACATTGGTGCTAGCGCCCTATTCATCCTCAGTTTGGGTGGTTTGTCCAATCAAGAAAGCGCACCCAAGGGCAATCTGTTCGGCATCATCGGGATGCTGATTGCGATCGTCGCCACGATATTGGGCCTCAACGCTGGCTTCACCGAATACGGCACCCTCGCAGCAGTAATTCTTCCGGGGGCAATTATCGGTGCGATCGTTGCCGCTAACGTGGCGATGACTTCCATGCCTGAGTTAGTGGCGATCCTGCATAGTTTTGTGGGTGCAGCCGCAGTATTGGTAGGTGTCGCCAATTACCTGCAACCGAATGAATCGATCGTCGGTGTAGAAGCTACCATCCACGAACTGGAAATCTTTATCGGCGTCTTTATCGGTGCCGTTACTTTCACCGGATCGATAATTGCATTTGGAAAACTGCGCGGTGCGATCACCGGCAAACCGTTCCTTTTGCCGGGACGCCATTTGATCAATCTCGGCATCTTACTTGCTTCTGTGTTCCTGGGCTACCTGTTTATGGGTGCCGAAGGTCACACCGGACTGCAATCCCTGCTGATTATGACAGCTCTGGCGGGAGTTTTGGGCGTTAATCTGGTGATGGCGATCGGCGGTGCGGATATGCCTGTCGTCGTCTCCATGCTCAACAGCTACTCTGGATGGGCAGCCGCCGCCGCCGGTTTTATGCTATCCAACGACCTCCTGATCGTCACTGGTGCGCTTGTCGGCAGTAGCGGTGCTATCCTCAGTTACATTATGTGCCGCGCCATGAATCGCTCTTTTATCAGCGTGATTCTGGGTGGTTTCGGCACCGCTTCGGGGACGGTATCCGCCAGCAGCCAAGTGGTTGGGGAAGTAATATCTGCTACCGTTGACGATACCGTGGAACTGTTGCGCGATGCCAAGAACGTGATCATCGTTCCAGGTTACGGTATGGCGGTAGCGCAAGCTCAGCACTCTCTCTCGGAAGTCACCAAGATGCTGCGGGATAAGGGCGTCAAGGTTCGGTTCGGTATCCATCCAGTGGCAGGTCGTCTTCCCGGACACATGAACGTATTGCTAGCAGAGGCAAGCGTGCCTTATGACATTGTGCTGGAAATGGAGGAAATTAACGAAGATTTCCCCGAAACTGATGCGGTGCTGGTGATTGGCGCTAACGATACCGTTAACCCAGCCGCGATGGAAGATCCTGCCAGTCCGATCGCGGGAATGCCAGTGCTGGAAGTGTGGAAATCCAAGAAAGTTGTCGTGATGAAGCGCAGTATGGCAAGCGGTTACGCGGGAGTCGAAAATCCGCTGTTTTACAAGGAAAATACCCGGATGTTATTTGGTGATGCCAAGAAAAATGTCGATGCTATCCTCAGTCAGTTGCGATCGGCTTGAGATGGGCAATTATCGATCGCAAATAAGGGGGTGGGAGCAGCCGCCATAAAATTACCTATTTATCCCTAAACTTACTCAATAATAGATGCTATTATGTGGAAATGAGTAAGTTTATTCCACCTCAAGAGAAACATCACTCACAAAAATCCCTTGCATCGTAGAGGAGTGAAGAGAAGTTGCTCAAAAGCTTCCAAACAAAACTTAACCTAAACAACCAACAACGTACCCTAGCAGCCAAACACGCAGGCGTAGCTAGACACGCTTGGAATTGGGGA
>NZ_JACJPW010000165.1 GCF_014696265.1 Aerosakkonema funiforme FACHB-1375
AATGTGCTGTTACTATTTTTCGCCGCAGATCGAGGGAATATGCTTTCATTAGCTTTGACTACAACAATCATATCTTATTGTACCTCTTTACAGCGGGAACCGCTGTAATAGTTGAATGTCACCATATTGCTGACTAATTTCTTCTTGCCTAATTGCTATCTGTCCGTTACTGTTAATTACTGATACCAGACCATTTAATGCTGATAAAATCTCTATTTTGCCATCTGTTGCTGTCAGAATACCACCATCTATAATAATGTTACCGCCTATTAATGCTAAGCTATTCCCTGATGTTACTTTCAAACCAGATGAGCTAATATCTCTGGTTACTAATTGGGTTTCTTCATCTATTCTTAAATTATGACCTTCACCCTTTACTACAATTTCTCCTGGAGTTGCTCCCAATTGCAAGCCGATCGGAACAGTTACTGTTAATATTGGTGGAGATTGAGGATTGATGGCGCTAAATTGACTACCGTCTTGGAAAATGAAACTATTAGCTGTACTAGCTATAAATGAGCCACCGATGTTTAGGGAGGCGTTACGACCCAAAATTATACCGTTGGGGTTTATTAAAAATAAGTTGGCGCTACCGTTAGCTTGAATTATACCATCAATATTTGATATAGAAGTACCAGTTACGCGACTGAAAATATTTTGGATTGCCTGAGCGTTATTGAAGTAAGCAGTAGCGTTTTCAGGAACAGAAAATTGTTGGAAACTGTGAAATAAATTGTTGCCTGTTTGAGTGCCACCTTCGATAAGCAGAGTGTTACCTTGGGGTGTGACGATGCTGTTGACTGGTAGGGTGGAATCGGGGACGATTTGTGCTGCTGCTGTAGGAGAAAAACAAAGAGTGTAAAAGAAGGAGTAAAATATTCTACTCTTTGTTTTCCATTTGCTTTTAAATAAAGCACATAACCTCAGCATTCGATTCCACCCTTTTCTCAAACAAAGATATTTTTTGGAAGGTTAGCTAAATTTAGTGACCCAGGCATCCATAGACCCAGTATTGCTTCCCCCCAGCGAGCCATTCGTATAGCCTACAACATAGAGATTATCTGTGCTATCAGCTACTACGTTAGTAGCCACATCCGAACCGAAAGTGCCTAACTGTCGAACCCACAACTGGTTACCACGACTGTCGTACTTAGCTACCCAGCCATCAAGCCCACCCGTACCATCTCTTTGCTCTAAAATACCATAGGTGTAGCCTACCATATAAACATTGCCAGCATTATCCACTGTTACGCTACGAGGTAAGTCAGTATTGCCAGTCCCTAATTGCTTGAGCCACTGCTGGTTACCGCTATAGTCATATTTTGCTATCCAAGTATCCGTACCTCCAGCGTTATTTCCTCCTAGAGAACCTGTTGTTTCACCGACAATATAAACATTACCAGCACTGTCAACCGCAACATCGTCAACATTTTCAGGAGCAGAACTACCAAACTGCTTAACCCATTGCTGATTACCATTACTGCCATACTTGGCTACCCAAGCCTCACTATTGCCATTTCCTTGAGGATCGTAAGTGTGACCCACTATATAGATATTGCCATTATTATCAACTTTTGTAGCTACAGCAATATCAGAAATAGAAGTGCCGAACTGTTTTATCCACTGCTGGTTGCCATTATTATCATATTTAGCAACCCAAACATCCACATATCCAGCGTTATTTCCTCCTAAAGATCCAGTTGTGTCACCCACAATGTAGACATTGCCAGCACTATCTACTGCTAGATCCTTCGCGCTATCAGCGCCTGAACTACCGACCTGCTTCACCCACTGTAAAATGCCACTACTGTCATATTTGGTAATTATGGCATCGCCACTATTTTGTCCCTTATAAGTATACCCTAAAATATAGGTATTACCAGCACTATCTACTACTGTACCGCTTGAAGATTCTTCACTACTAAAAGTATCTAACTGTTTGACCTGCTGGCTACCGCTGCTATCATACTTAATTACCCAAGGAGTATAAGATCTGTTATTATTTACATCTTGATTTATGGTTAAACCTGAGATGTAAATATTACCAGCGTTATCAACTGCTGCACCGCTTGTCCTGTCATCACTGGAAGTTCCCCACTGTTTTGTCCATAAGAGTTCTGCGGGTTTATTAATAATTGCAATTCCTTGGGAAAACTCTGAGGTATTTTGATTTGAATCAGTCGCTGTTGCTGTAATAAACTGACCAGCCGGAAGCGCTGTTGGTAAGTTGACAATAAAGTTAGCATTACCACTGCTGTCAGTAGTTACATTTTTAAAACCAACAAACTTCTCGCCTTCACCATAACCGGAAGCATCTAAAGCAGTATTGGAGAATAATTCTATTCTGAAAGTTTTGTTAGGCGTGCTGTTGAGCGTTCCTTGGATAGTTGTGCTGTTACCGTTAGAGATAGCTGAAGCCAATACTGGAAAGTTTTGCAAGTTGTTTGCACCTGTGTCAGTATCTCCGATATCATTAGGTGTTAGGCCGCGAGAACTATAATTATCCCAAAGATCGATTCCTAAACCAGTATTAGAGAATATTGCATTGGATAAAACCGCATTTTTGAGGGTGTTCTTATCTGTTTGTTGTACTCCAATACCTTGATTGAAAGCAATTGTATTACCTGCACCGTTTGCTGTTCCTCCGATCGTATTATTAGAGCCGCCAAAAATAGACACGCCTGCAAAATTGTTACCTAAACCTTGGCTACCAGTAACATCAGTACCAATGTAGTTACCTTGTACTAAATTACCTGTTCCAGAGACGCCACCAATATTAACTCCTGTGTAATTACTTGAAATTAAGTTACGTCCAGCTGGTGATGTTCCCCCAATGATGTTCTTAGGTGCATTACCGATCGATACGCCAGAAGAGGAGTTACCCAAAGCTTTAGTACCTGTGATATCAGTACCAATGTAGTTGCCTAATACCTGGTTATTAGTAGTACCAATATTTTGCAAACTAACACCCATTCCTTTGTTACCTGAAATTATATTCCGTGCCTCAGTAGTTGTTCCCCCGATAAGGTTATTACTTCCACTGCTAATTATTACACCAGTATAGAAGTTGCCCAAAGCAATAGTACCAGTTACATCAGTACCGATGTAATTCCCTAGTATCTGATTTCCCGATCCAATAATACTAACGCCAGCACCATTGGCAGATCCGTTGCTAGATATGATATTACCCGCACCAACAGTTATTCCTCCAATTATGTTTTTGGATGCGTTGTCTGTGATTTGTACTCCTGTAATAGAATTGCCCAAGGATTTTGTGCCAGTAAAATCAGTACCAATGTAATTACCTAATACTTGGTTTCCCGTTGATTTCAAGCTTTGAATAATTACACCGGAGTTATCATTACCCGAAATCAAATTACGTGCTTCACCTACCGTTCCTCCAATTATATTATTGGGGGCATCACTCATAATCAAAATTCCAGAAAAAGAGTTACCCAGATCTTGAGTACCTGTGATATCAGTGCCAATATAGTTACCCTGAACTTGGTTTCCTGTGGCGTTGCTACCATAAATCTTGATCCCGTCAACGTTCCCCGATATAATATTGCGTGCCTCAACTGATGTTCCTCCAATCTTGTTGTTGGCGCTACGAATATCTATACCAGCATAATTGCCCAAGTCTTGAGTACCCGTTACATCAGTACCGATGTAGTTACCTTCAATTAGATTATTACCTTTTGTTTGCAGCGCAATTCCGTAAAGTTGGAAACGATTGATTACCATTCCCCGGACAGTACTGTTACCTGCAGTAATTGTTAAACCATTGGTACTCGAGCCTGCATTACTACCATCCAATTCAATTATCGGTTTGCCAACAAATCCACCCTGAGTAGTTCCATCAATAACCACCGCATCGGTAATTGTTGGTAGTGCTGATGTCGGTCGAATTGTGAAAGCACCCGTACTGGCATTATAACCAGGATCGGTAGCAGAAATATTGAATCGAATTGTATCTTTACCTGGGTTATTATTAGCCCAATCGATCGCACTCCGCAAACTGCCAGAACCGCTATCGTTAGTATTGGTGACAACTGTTGGGCTTGGGTCTGGGTCGTTATCTGCGATCGCTACTGTTCCAGTATTTTCGCTCCCCACGGTGTAAGTATTGCCAGCCGCCAAAGCGAGAATTACAGTCTCATTCCCTTCATAAACTGCATCATCTTTTCCGGCTGTGTTAATAGTAATTGTGGCAGAGGTTTCCCCAGCCGGAATAACCACACTACCGCTAATGCTGTCGTAATCTGTGCCGTTAGTTGCCGTGCCACCAATAGTATAATTCACCGTTAAAGAATTCTTCGTACTACCAGTGCGTGTAACCACAAATTGACCCGGATCGCTATTTTCTGTAGCATTAGTATCGACAGCGCTAATCGTTACCTTCGGCTTAGTACCGTAAACATTCAGTTTCCAAGCATCCAAAATTCCTTGAATTTGATTGCCATTTTCATCAAAAACTTTTAACGTCCATTCACCCTTAGATGATTCGCCCCAATGACGAACGGAATTGAATACCCAGTAATTTTGATCGATATTTGGTTTAAAGATTTGTCCGACATTGGAATCATTAGGAAATTGGGGTCTAGCTAAAACAGATTCTGTGCCATCAGGAGAAGTAAGCACTACTCTTAAATCTTTCCAATTTTTATGGTCTGAATACAGTTCTACCTCGACTTTTTCGGCAGTGATATCTTCATTGAGGCTAATTTGAGAATTTACTCCTGTATCTTGATCGCCATCGGGAATATTTTCGATAACATTCTGTAGATTGGAGCTAACTTTCACTTCTCGATCTACAGGTGTCCAAGTGGCAGCAGTATTGACAGCTTTAAAAGCATCAATTGCTCCAAAACCGTATTTATCATTAACCCAAAGTTTTGCTCCATTTTGTACCCAGCCTTTCTCGTCTTCCGGGTTATTTTTATTAGCAGTTTTAGCAAGAATATGCTGTACGTCACGCCAGCTTAAATTTGGATTAGCTTCTAACATCAAAGCAATTACACCAGATACTAAAGGTGCAGCAGCAGAAGTGCCGCCAAAACTTGTAGTATAATCTCCCGGATCGTAACCATCTGCACCGACTAAATCGGTTGTGGTAATACTTCGTCCTTCTCCAAGGCTACTGGAGTAAGCTGAAACTAATAGTGGTGTTCCTGGTTCGCTGTAGGTAGTTTGCTCACCATCCTTATTGATTGCCCCAACTGCGATGGCATAGCGAGAATTAGCAAAACCATTGTAATTTACATTACCTCCATGTTGTTGATCATTACCACCCGCAAACACGTAAATATTGCCAAGTTGATTTCGACCTGTTTTGACAGCTTGCTCCATTGCCATTAAATTTAATGGCGAAGTCGTAAAGGCGTTTTCTACCTTCCAACTATTGTTGTAAATGTCGATATCTTGGTTTTTGAAAGATAAAGCATCAGCTATTTGTTTATCAGTTACTTGATCTGCAATTAATCGCAGTCCAGCTAAATTTGCTTCCGGTGCTACCCCACTTCCACCAAAGTTGTTATCGCCGCTAGCTAATGCTATTCCTGCTACAGCAGTTCCATGCGGATTATAGGTGTTAAACTCTAGCCACCAGCGATTAAGTTGACCCTTATTTCCCGACGAATCGTCCGCCATTCTTAATTTCCAGAAACCTGATGCCCATTGTTGATTAAAATAATCTAAGCCAGGGCCAGGTATCTTACTTTGCGGGATAAACCGACCCGTAAATGGTGCAACTCCATGATTAATGCGGATAGTTGCTTGGTCATCTAATATGGTATTAATGAAATTGTCACCATCGCCTCCCACATCATCAAATAGTCCAATCTGGTCTTCTGAACCATTTCCCCCCCAGATTCTTCGGGGTGAAGTAAAGCCTAGACCTTCATTTGGATTGTAAATAGGCTCTGTTGGACTCAATAGCGAAGCTTCTAAATCGCTGACGTAGGGATGAGTAATATTTAAACCTACATTAATGTCTTTTACTACTCCAGTTAAAGCAACATCAAGAGGGAAATCTTGCCCCAATATATTATCTTGAATGCGACCTCGCGGTGATAGGCTTAAATCCTTGATAAGAGTAGCCTTATAGCTGGGTAATGGACTATTATCATTTTCGTTGAAATCCCAACTCAAATTTGGCAAGAAACGCTCTTTTAAATCTGGGTGCCTCTCGTAATCAAAGCCATCATCGACAATTCCAATTACAACTCCCTTTCCTCGCACTTTTTGAGATGGATTTCCAGGAAGAGAAATACCCCAAGTCTTCGTAATATTAGCATCTGCACTAGGAAGAAAATCGCTTCGCAAATGCCATTGACTGCCAACTTTTACCACATCTTTTACCAAAGGTTCTTTTTCTGGCTCAGATAACAATGTTACTTGTTTGGGAACTAAGGGATAAGCAAATTCTACGCCTGGAATTGTATCTAATCGCGGCTGTACGATATCAGGAGTATCGTTTTCGGAGAATTTCCAAATATAAGTGTTAGGAATATATCCAGTACTTCCTAAATCTTCAGCGCCAGCAAGTGCAGCTAAATCTAATGAATATCTATCTGGTGTTACCCAAACTACCCATTCTCGCGTTTTGGCTAATTGTTCTGGATCGTATTTTTTTAAATCAGCCGATCGCGCGATCGCAATCTTCACGGAATCTGATAATCCACTATCACCTGGATCTGTAATTACAGAAAAGTTTTGGATATTTCGATCGCTTTCATTTCCTGCTTTATCGCGAGCGATCGCCCACAATTGATAGCGCCCTGGTGTTAGCTTACTCAAATTGTAGTTTAAATCAAACCTTGCCCATCCTTTACTATCAGCAGTAAACCGATCTACCGTGATGGTATCAACTTTTTGGCCATCAATCGTCCCTAGCCAAAAGAATACTTTATCTATATCGTTAGCACCGTCGCGATCGAAAACTTTTGCACCGCTAAAGCTTAATGTTTCACCATTCGTGTATAATGGCATAGTTCTGAACTGTAAAAATTCAGGTTTGTTAATTGGTGGTGGCGCTGGCAGTGGTGGAGGCGGTGGCGGTGGCGCTGGCGGTGGTAAAATATTTTCTACAGTAAAGTTTTGAACTACTTTGTTACTCTCAGCATTTGCTTTATCGTAAGCGAGCGCTTCCAAATTATAATTTCCTGGTGCTAACCCACTCCAAAAGTAATTAAAACTAGCCCATCCATTCCCTTGACTATCAGGTGTAAATACATCGTAATCAAACTCATTCCAATTATTATCATCTTTCTGCAATTTAAAATGTACATTTTTCAGATCGGTGGCTCCATCCTCATCAAAAACTTTACCACGATTTATAGCGATCGAACTGCCTGCTTGGTAAGTTGGCAATAAACTAAACTGCAACAATTGAGGTGCTTTGTTAGGAATTGGTTTGACTGCTTTGGTAACAACAGAAAAGTTTTGAATTATTTCGTTACTTCCTCGATCGAAACTGTCATAAGCAATTGCTTTCATCTGATAATTTCCCACCTCTAACCCACTCAAATTGGTATAACTAAATGTTGACCAACGGTTATCTGTAATATCAGGTGTAAAAGTAGTTACATCGCTAATATCTTGCCAGTTACCGTCATCCTTTTGTAGGCGAAAATCTACTGTTTTAAGGTCACTACTTCCATTTTCGTCGTAAACTTTCCCTGTTAACGTTGGCGTATCGCCAAAATAAATACTTGC
Organism: Aerosakkonema funiforme FACHB-1375; assembly: GCF_014696265.1. GTDB lineage: Bacteria > Cyanobacteriota > Cyanobacteriia > Cyanobacteriales > Aerosakkonemataceae > Aerosakkonema > Aerosakkonema funiforme_A. The sequence goes on from NZ_JACJPW010000165.1 coordinate 7,717, forward strand.
TGGTATAGTAAATTCGAGATTCGTTGGTGACACATTGGCAGGCGCAACCTGGAAAGTTTTAATTACTTCATTACTCTCCTGCTTTTGTTTATCGATCGCCACCGCTTTTATTTGGTAATTACCCGGTTGCTCCGGCATCCAAGAATAATTAAATGTAGCCCAATCTTCATCAAAAGTAAAATTGTTAGCAATACTCTCGATTCGGTTCCAATCACTATTATCTTTCTTAAACCAAAAATTTACTTTGTCTAAATCTCCATTTTCATCCCAAACCTTAGCATCTGTCAATTTAATTGCTTCACCCACCTTGTAATTTTGCTGAGTATTAAATTGCAAAAGTTTAGGAGGTGTGTTGATGTAATTACGTAAATCTTCTCCTACTTTTGTATCGCGCCAGTCCTTAGCTGGAGCAATTACTTCATCAAGCTTAATAGCAATTCCTGTTGCACCAGTAACCCGAAAAATTATATCGTTATAATCTTTATCCGAGCCGCTATCAACTCGCTTATCCTCCATCACAAATGTTTTGCCATCACCAATTACATCGGCAATTTGGCCAACATAAAAATCATCTAATGGGTTAGCAGTAGCTATGGAAAATAATGGACGTTTTGCGCCACCAATATTCGGGTTACTAAATACTTCTTGTACGCTACCATTAGGCACAAGCATGAAGCCAAATTTATCCCCTGGTTTCATCGCAAAAGTTTTTATACCTTTATATTCGCCACGATTGTGGTTATCTCCCCAAGGAAAAGTAGGGCTAAATCTTGCACCTTCTGTAGTGTCCGTAATTACTATATGGCCTTCTATAGAATTACTAAGAATTCGCCGCGCTACTTCTTTAGTAAAAGCTTCAGACCCAGGAATAAATGTTTCTATTCCCGTTAGGCTAAATATTCCCAACTCTCCCTGATAACTGCCACCGTCAGTTAAGTAATCAACTCCTACTTGTCCCGTTTGCCCAACAGTGAAAAAGCCTGATTCCACTTCTAACTTCGAGATCGGATCGACTTTCATTGTATAGTTAGTATTCTCGCCAGTTTGAGATAGTTGTAAAAAATACTTACCATCTGGCAAATTATCAATGTTGATAGTTTCAGGATTGGTTATGTTAAATAATCCAGCGTGCAGAGTTTTTCCAAAATTATCTTTAAGTTGCCAATCAACAGGATTACTAATCCCAGTAAGCGATAATTTGAGATAACGAGTATCGGTGAGTGTGAAGCTGTAGGTGTCGTCAGGTTGAGTAACGCCAACCGTATCTTGATTTGTATAAGAGTTATTAAGGGAACCGATATCAAAGGTAGACATTGATGAATCCTTGGTGAGCCGCACAGAGTTTTCATCTAGATATCTGGAAAATTGAGTTGTGAATACGCACCGAAGTAAAAACTTTAATTAATCTTTAAAAAAATTGACTAAAAATGAAATTTTGATGAAGCTGTAATTATAATATCTTTACAAATTATTTATTTTAGGGCTTAAAAGTTGACAAATTAGCCTAAATGTGATATTTTTAAGCCTACAGCAAGCTAAACCTTCGCAATCTAAAACAATTGCAAAAAAAATGATCGATATTGAGTTAGGCCAAGTCAAACTTTATTTTGGCAATCAAATTTCGCAAGTTATCAATAGCATATCCTACTTCCAAATCCGAGTCCTCTTGTAATTTAATTAAGATTTGTTTTAACTGTTCTTGCAAACTGCTCTGGTTGCGAACTACTTGCCGTAAGTTTTCAAGGATTTTTTCGATTGTTGTTTGATTTTCGCTTTCAGGTTCCTTGTTATTTTCTAATTCAATTTTCAAGCAATAACGTTTAATAAGTGCCAATTTTTCTTTATTTACATTTCTAATTAATCCGAGAATTTCTGCTGTTATTTCCTCTACCAACTGATTTTTCACAAACTCCATTACTACTGGTGGTAGTGTAAAACCAGACGAGGTTTTCTCGATTAGCGATCGCCTTCCTAGAGATTCCAAAGCTTCAAATAACTTCAATTCGGATATTGGTATCCAAATATTAGTTTTCAAGTCGGTTAGAAAAATAGGATACCCTACAATTGCCAGCCAATTAGCAATTTCTTTTTCCAACTCTGATAACCGCTCGAATTCTTCTTGGATTAAGTCTCGCATATCTCGCAATACCAAGGTGGGGCGCTGCTTGAGAAATTGCAGCACGCTGCCACAAAATACTTCTTGAATCGTAGTAGAGACGATTTTCAAAGCAAGGGGATTACCCCGATATAGTTTAATTAGATTTCCCCATTTTGGTTCATCTTTTAGCCGCTTCGATTTTAAAATTTCGGCAGCTTCATCATCCTTCAAACCAGCCAGTTGCCACGAACGAACTGGAAGGTTTTCTCCTTCTTCCAAAGCAATTTCGCGCGGTTTTTCTGTACTGGTAAGAATCAGACAACTCTGGTGCGGTTCTTCTCCTAATCGCCGCAGCAGTTCTCCATATCCTTTGTATTTTTCCTCGTAATGTCCGGCAAAATCTCCGCGTCGGAGAATGGTTTCTAAGTTATCCAAGATCACCAAACAACGAGAAGCTTTGAAGTGTTCCAGTAACAGAGAAATCCGCTCGTCTAAACTTTCTGGTAAAAATGGTTTGCGTTGGTGAGATAAAAATTGCAGTAAGTTGCCAATAAAATCTCTTGCTGGTGTTGTATGACGCAGCGATCGCCAAATCACGCAGTCAAAATTATCCTGTAGTTGTTGCGCCAGCTTCACCGATAAGGCAGTTTTGCCAATTCCGATCGTCCCCAGTAGCGCCACTACTCGGCAATGTTCCTCGACAATCCAATGCGATAGTTGCGTTAAATCTTCGCTACGACCGTAGAAAATAGAAACATCCGGTGCTTCACTCCAATCTTGACGCGATTGTGCGATCGCAGTTTCACCGCTCGCAGGTTCCGTTGATACATCAAAATTAAATTGCTTTTGCTCTTTTTGGTATAAAGATACGAGGATTTGTTGCAATTTGGCTAATTTTCCCGGCCCAGCGCCAGTAATGCGAAATTTTTTGTAAACTTCGCCTAATCTTTTCCGGACAGCTTCCGGTCTAATGTCCAGTTTAGTTGCGATCGCCAAAATCGATTCGCCCTCCAAAGCTAGGGACAACGCCTCTAGTTCCGTCTCCGATACGCCTTGGGAGCTTGCTATAGCTTTCAGAAAATCTAAGGGAATCAAAGTAGTACGCTCACTCTAGCCGATGATATTTTATTATATTCTTATAAGTGAGTAATTAGCTGCTGTGGAGATATTTCTCACTTTCATTTTTTGCTTTAAGGCTTCTCCCAGCCAGCAGAATCTCCTCCCGAACAAATCGGGCAGTTGGCGATCCTCCATCTTTCTTTTCATCCACCGCCACCAGACTTTACATTTCGGGCTTGACAAAAATCAGGTTTCACATTTAAATAATCACTTAAGTGAATGGAATGAGATTTGGCAACAGCCTGCACCTACTTCTCAAGGTGCAGGCCAGACACTTTCATGGAGGTAGAGGGTGGTTCGGATTCGCGAAGTTGTCCAACAAGCTTTGAAGACGGGTTATCTGACCGTGGAAGCAGAAGCGCAATTGCGGCAGTTATTAGCTTCTAAATACGACTCGGAAGATTTAAACGCTTTTATGAAGTTGCAGCAAGCAGCGATGAGGGGTTATGTGAGACAAGCTTCACGGGAATTACTTTACTCTCGGCGAGAGTGCCCTTAATTTTCCACTGTTTCCCAAGTCTAATCCTTTTGGAGCTATCGACAATGAAAAGTTTATTTATTCCTTCTGAAGTTGAAGTTTTCCCAGAACCTGTTATTGGTACGGTAGACAAGGTAATTTCACCTCAGAAACCCGGACGAGTTAGGTGTTTGGGTAGCTGTTGGCCTGCTCAATTATATCAAGTGAATTGCCAAGCAACTATTCTGCCAGAAGAATCGGTGAATATTGTTGCCATTCAAGGAATTACTTTGCTTGTCGTCCCTTTAATTTCTCATTGCTCTAGTTGAACTGGCGCACTGAAGATGAGGATAAGGATAAATAAGATAATGTCTGCGATCGCGTTGCTCTGAGTTTAGACAAAGTTATTAGTCGAATCTTCAACTTTTCCCTCCCTACGCTGGGGCGGCAAAGGTCGATCGCTCCTACTCAACAACCTCTCATAAGCCTGCTGGTAGTGATACTCATCTATCCAAGCATGATAAGTCTGAATGTGAATCGCCACCGAATGACCCATCTGCTTGGCCGCCAGCGACACCTCCAATCCGTACTGGATACTTCTTGCCGCCCAAGCATGGCGAAGATCATAAGGTTTAAACTCCATACCCTGCCGTCGAAAATATTGACATACCCTATGTCCCAACTCCTTATTACTTGCAGCGTTGACGTTGGGTACTGCCACATCCATCAGCGACCATTCTTGGACCCATTCCGGATGCAGCGGCCAAACTTTTCTTTCTCCAGTTTTTCCCTCCAACACCTTCACCACCCCCGACCCTTTCTGAAAATCTACCAAATCCAAATGAAACACCTCATGCGGTCGCAGCCCATAAGTCGCTATCATCCCGAAACACCACTGCCACGCCCTTTTTGAGAGCTTCTCGTACCAAAATAATATCGCTTCATCGCTTGGTAAATTTCGTTTCTGCACTTTTGTGGGAGAATAATCCCCACTAAACCTTTTGGCATCGAACTTAAAATCGGCGAATTCTACCAACTTATCCAACGCCATACACACCTTCTGCCGCATTCGAGTAGAAGGCGGCACAGACACGATCGCATTCATCAATATTTCTTTGGATAAATAAGAAGAAAGCGGTAATTTACTATACACCTCCACATAATTTGTTTTCCACGTTGAAATTGACTGTGGATTTTTAGCGCGACCGATAAAATAATCTTTCTCTAATTCGCTCACCCATTCTCCAATCGTCTTATTTTCTCGTCCGACCCCGGTATGACGTAAATAAGGCCACCAAGAAAACTCCCCTACGGAAAGAAGCCCTCCTACTTTGCGGGCTTCTTTTTCTGCCGTCCTCATCCCAGCCGATGTCGCTTCAATCCCCAAAGCAATTTCCTGCTGATGCGGTTTATCTTTGTTGCTACCCGGACGCGGCGGCAAAGTTCCTCGTAAATACAACCGATTGCCTTTTTGGATAATCGTTACTCCAATTTGGCCAGCCTTCAATCTTTGATTGACTGCACTTAATTGATTTGACGGAGAAGGAGAACTCATTTGACATTTTTTGTTCATTCTAGTATAATTACCAACAAATATTTCCTATCGCAGCCAACCCTACTAGCGATCGCGAGTTAAAGATATAGAATCGGGAGAGGGAGTTGGCTTAAGTAATCGTGTCAAAAAAACCATCTGTTGGGCTACGCTGGGGCGGAATACCTACTGATGGGGGTGGGGACTGGAAAAAGCGTAATTATAGAGTGCCTGCCATACATATTGGGCCAGCAGATGACAGGACGACAGGCGATCGTATGCGTGGATAACTGTACCCTACGCGATACGCGCTATCGCGCACGCTACGCGAACGCATCATGCAAGACTTTCCTACTTTACCTGTTACCCACGTACCGATTTATCAATCTTGGCCACTTTACAACCTGGATATTTTACCACCTGGCGTACCGCCACCATCTCTAGCAGAACTGAAAGCAGAGCAATGGCGCAGTTATGCTTTTAATTTGGATAGAGTCGATCTTGTGGTAGTTAACCGCCAATTTTTAGTCAATCTGCTCGATCGCGGCGAGATAAATCCAGCGAATGTAGGATTATTAATAATTGACGAAGCGCACCATGCTAGCGCGGCTTCCTATACCAAGATTATCAATTACTTTAATTCCAGTTTGTTAGTATTTTTAACAGGCTCTCGGTTTCGTTCCGATAGCAAACCGATTCCGCATATTCAGTATACGACTATAGAAGATACATCGGAAACTGGACAAATAATAACACGGTAAGTAGTCGGACAAAAGTAATCGACACTGTATGAACTTTTGTTAAGGCACTTGCAGGAGTGCGATCGCTACCCACGGATAGTACAAATGTATTGTAAAAATTGACA
>NZ_JACJPW010000166.1 GCF_014696265.1 Aerosakkonema funiforme FACHB-1375
ACTTCAGCTTTGCTCAACTTTTATCTATCGAGTCGATCGCGTCAGTAAAACTTTACTCTTAGGAGTTTAGACATCGCACCTGCGGTGCGATAGTCTAAACTCCAGTTCTTTAGCCCAGAAATGCAAGAGTTCGTCTTGCCTTATGAGGCAGTAAGGCAGGCAAGCGATCCAGACGCAATGGTGCTAAGTTTTTTGCAAAGCACTTATGAAGCAGCAGCGAATTTAGGGCATTGGGAGCGGGCGGCGTTGGATTACAATCCAGTAATGAAGAGTTAGTTTTTCTGTTCTAGAAAGCGAATCTGGTGGGAGTTGCATCCACCAGAATTAATTTTTTGACCCTAAGTCAAACCAATTCAAAATTCAAAATTATTAATTCAAAATTACAATCAGTGGAGCTTCTGACCCACCACTGATTGTAGACCACTGAATTTTGATTCAGTGGGAGCCTGTACTCGGAATTAATTAATTTAAAATCAATTTTCTTATTAATTTTGAATTTTGAATTCAAAAAAGGTCAAGTTTTGGCAATTAAGCCAAACATAAAGCATCTATCGATACTAAATTTATGAAGCAATTGCCGATAAACCGAATCTTAAAAATAGATTCGACTGTCGTCGCTTCAGTTGTGAAGTAAAGCTAGGAGCGCCAATCATGGCTAAAGTTAAAACTCAAACACCAATGCAAAAGCAATTCGCAGAAAGCTATGAAGAACAACGTAAAGAAATGTTTCTTCATGTCGCACGCGAACTGACAGGTCGTGCCAAGCAACGACAATTACCAAAAGGTAAAGCATTGGATTGGGAGAAGTTTAACGAGTATTTCAACAACTTCTATGCCGAACATACGGCTGATGAAATACTTGATGAACTTCTGAGCAACTGCTATTGGCTTGCATCCGAACAAGCCATAATCGAATTGCACTTCCGTTACGTGCAAGATGCAGTAAAAGCATCCAAACGTAATGCTAAAGATGAAGACGATGATGATAATGACGACTTCATCAAATAAAGCTCAACTCGATTAATCAAAAAGCCGCTTTAAGCGGTTTTTCTTTGACCCCCCACCCACCCAGTCAACGAGAAACAGCTAACGCTGTTAGTACGAAAAGTGCAAATGGTTCAAGTGATGAATTTTATGCTAAGTGCGCTCCTACAATTCTACGCTCTGAAATCTTACGTTTCTGCAATCCTATGCTCCTACAATTCTACGCTTCTGCGCTCTGGAATCCGACGTTCCTGCAATCCTATGCTCCTACGATCGATTTGAATCCCCTTGATTTAATCTTTCAAACTACATTGTCTAAAACGAATTCAGCGACTTCATTGTTTACTAATTAAACAGGCGACTATTGTCGCTTTTGTGATGAAGTAAACTTGGTAAAAACCATGCAAACTGTTAACTTCATCGGCTACGAATGCGAAATCAAAGTTAGTCGCTACGATCGTGGCACATCTCCTTGTCTGCGTTTAGTAAATACCGAAGGAATGCCTGTAGCAACAGCCACTATCAATGTGCCTGAACTTCAATTACCGCCTGATTTTGTTGTCATAAAAAATTATGCGGAAAATGAAGGAATTTTGCCAGCACTGGTAGCTGCTCAAATTGTACATCCAACTGGGCAAACAGTGCCAGTCGGTCACTGCATTGGCTATATCTGTCAACTAGCTCCTGAAGTATTAGCACAACTGCCATCTGTTGAACTTAATAATATTAAGCTTTAAAACCTTTTGGCAAAAAGATAAAAACTCCGCACGACTGCGGAGTTTTTTATGCAGATGCTACTAGCAGTAAAAATGATGATTTGGCTAGCGCCGCACTTAATAAGTAGCTTTTATCTGCTTAAACAGCGAATGACATCGATAATGTTTACCGATAAAGCTGATTAAAAATCAATTGTTATTAGGAGACATACCAATGATGACTTTTAACGATCGCCCCATCGAATTAACAACATTTGAGACAAATTATTTGCTGTCTTCAACTGGTTTTCTCATTCGTCCAGTGCAACCACGACCACTAGGTAAATCTAAGGAATCTCCTCTTGATGGTCAATGGTTAGCCAAACCATTTATGATTGACAACATTCCGTTACTGCTGCCTAGTATTGCGGATCTTCCAATCGAATGCCCTTGGGGTAAAGTAGGAGAAATCTTACACATATCCGCTCCATTAGTTAAGCTAATTATCGCTAGTATTGAAGTCGAACAACTTAGCAATATATCAGAAGAAATTGCTCGGATGACTGGGATATCCCCTCTGCATAATACGACTTCATATCAAGCTGCTATTCAGGTTTACCTACTCCAAAGGTGGCTTGATCTGAAAACTGATTCTTGGGTTTGGGTGATTCAAACTATACCTGCTTAGTTTTGAATTAGCGATCGTACTTAAGAATTTGAAACTAGCAAGTACCAATTCAGTTGCTTTGCTGCCAATACTTCTAAAGGGTCAACTCCAAGGTTTTAAGTTAAGGGCAGATTTAATTTCTAGCGGCGATCGCCGCTACCCTAAAAAAGATTGAGTGAACGCAAATGTATCAAGAATTGCAAGATTTACTGACTTTCGCAATCGAAGCGGTAGCCATTATAGGGTATGGTGGCATCTTCGCTCACTACATTTTCACCACCGCTTTTGCTAAAAAGCCAGCATCGGTATCATCTGAAACCATACCAACTGTATCTACCAACGAAACAGGGCAACAAACAAAAACAGAAAAAACAGATGCTACAGACACAACAGACATAAGCTCTACAAAGATCGCAACAGAAACACTGGACACAAGTAGTACAAATACCAATTGTACTACTCTTGACTTGCCAGAATTAGGTCAAATTGAGAAACTTACACTTCGCCAATGCCGTGCAGTTATTCGCTCACTTAATACTACACTGCCAAAAAGCGATCGCATTAGACTTAAAATTAACGGTAAGGATGCGCCAACATCTTGGTTGCGATCGCAAATTAGGAAACATTTAGAAGATAAGCAAGACCAAATTGCACCAATAATTGACCAAATGCAAGCAAGCTAGTTAAAACGGCGAGTGCCAGAATCTGAGTGTAATTATTGCCTATTCCAGCATGATTAACATCCGAAGATACAATTCCAAACTACTCAACAAACCTGGTGTTTTGTACTGTGGTCGAGGTCGTACTATTGAAGACCTCGGCCTCGGTAATCCCTTCAGTCATAAACCAGGAATAGCAAGATTTCGAGTTAAAACATTAGCAGAATCTCTTGACTGTTACCAAGCTTGGCTGCATAAATTGCTAAAAGCGTACCAGAAACAACAAACTCGCAAATTGGAAGGTTGGGAGAGAGCTTATTTGAGGCGAGTTATTAAGCTGGCTAAAGACATTGACGATGGTGTAGTAACTGACTTAATGTGTTTTTGCATTGACTTAGAAAATTATCAACCAGATGATTCAAAACCATACAAGTGTCATACCCAAATATTGTATGAAATAGCGCTGAAAATTCAATAGATAGATACCAATCAGTCAACAAAACTCTCGGTGTAAAACTGAGAGTTTTTTAACCCCTAGCGGGTTAGTAGCCGAAAAGAAGCTGTGGCTAAAAGGTAAAGGCAGCCTCATTAAGACGATGGCTTTTTGAGGGTTCGATTCCCTCCAGCTTCACTTATTTTCATGCTAAAGTTACTGAAAATACCTGCATGATAGCTATATTTAATTAGCGCTAAATTGCCTTTCTTTTGGAGAACGAGTCCACAAAGTACAAAATCCTCCCTTGGAAGCTTTTCCTTCAACTGTTAAAGTTACTCCCAAACGGCTAACTTCAGTTTCACATAGCTTTTTGCCATTCTTTTCGCTCAACAGTGCTTGATTCCAACTCATAAACTGACGAGCGTATTTCCCTTCATTACTCATTGCCCAGCGAATAGTATCGACATTCTTTTGAGCAAATTGACCCTCATTGCTTAATCCCCATTCTAATGCAGATGCTTCTTTCAATGTTAACTGTCGGAGTCCAGTTGGGTCGAGTTCTGGTGATGGAGTAAAGCGGGGAATTGCTAATCCTACAAATACGCCAATTGCAATTGCACCAAACACTACACCACTGCCAAAAATCACCGACCAAATATCGTGAGCTACTTTTTCTAATGCAGCTTGTCGCACTAAGGTTTTAACTGAATTGGAGATATTGCGGCTTTGTACTTTAATTGCTGCTTTACTCTGACGTTCTAGAACTTCTCGACTTGACTGCGCCCAATTATCAACAAACTGTTGTACTTGCTCTATTTCTTGGCTGATAATTGCTTGAGAATCTTTCAAGTCCGATCGCCATTTAGATTGCCACTCTTTAAAGAAGTTGTCAATCTCATCTGGTTTCTGCTCTAACAGTAGTTCTAGCTGACCTGTAGCCAGTAAAATAATTAAAAGGGGGTCATTTTTATCTAGACCGTATCGGTAAGCTGTGTTGATCACATTAGCGCGGAATTCGGGATCTTTCCCTTTCAGCACTTGACTGATTAATGATTCGGTATTTCGCTCGTATTTTGGTGGGGCAGATAGAGGTGATTCATTCTGCGATCGCTTTGTTTTCAGTTCATCATCAATGGCTTCCCAAAACTCTTGTTTGTGAGGAAAGTTGCGCTCTATTTCTGGTATTGTATCTTCAGTTTCAGCTAATTCAGATCTACCTAATTCTTCGTTAAATTCGTCTGATTCTAAAATGTCATCATATTGCATTGTATTAGCTCCCAAACAAGGTTATAATAAGTACACCGCAGATTGAATAACAATCTGGGTGTTTTGGTAATCAACTGCATTGATAGACATCAAGTAACAGTTTTATCTGGTTGTTTTGCTAAAGGTGGAATAGCATCTAGATTAGGTTGAATCAAGCGATTTGGTGCATCATTAAATAAACCAACATTTTCGATTAGACTGTAGGATTCTTCGAGAAAAGTGTGCAGGCGTTGTTGACTAATCAAATAAAAGTCTGGATGGTTCATCGCTTGAGAGAAAGACAATCGCTTCGTTTCGATAAATTTCTTTTCTTTAGCACTGAGTTTTGGAAAGTCTATGACAGGGATTTGGTGTTTGCTAATCAGTTGTAAGATATCGTTATGGCCTTGCATATGTGACCAATCTTTACAAACACCAAAGTTACGTACTAAAACGTGCTTTAATTGACCTTCAAAACAATTGAAGGAGTCCATAAACATTTTGATGCTGTCAGGCGTACCGCTACATAAGAACCACTTGCAGATATCAACTCCTGACTTTTCTAGAAAGTCGGGGGAAACTAAGCCAGCTTCATCAATCCATTTGTTGATAATGCCATAAGCACGAGCGGGTAAATTGACGATGACTGGAGTTTCTAAGGCAGTTTCAAAAATGATATCGATGTCGAAGAAGTTTTCTTCATCTTCGACTAAGGCAACTACTTGCGCTTCATGTTCGGGATAGCGTTGCTGCACGTCAGCATTTTTGGAATCTCCATCGATTAGCGTGTAAAGGAGGTCGTACTTTTGATTGTATTCGACTAGCACGCAAGTAAACATCGATTTGCCGATTCCCCCTTTTTCCCCGTCTACTAAATGAATTCTGTTTGGCATATATCTCCTAGTGCTAACTAAATGTGGGGCCGAGCATTGCTGGATCGAAATTTGCTAAGTTAAATTCAGTTGACTGTAATTCTACATCTGGTTTATTTAGTTGATATGATTCAACTGATTTAACTGCTAGTTCGTCTGGTTTATCGAATCGTTCAAATGATGATGGTACAGTAGGTGAAACGCAACTAACTGATTCGGCGACAGCTTGAGGCATACCTTTAAAAGGAACTAAGCCCGAATAGACACCGGGAGCGATCGCACCTAGCTCAGCGCAATCGAAACCAGCATCATGGCAAACTTCGTCTATCTGTCTGATGAAGAAATTTATACACTCTCGTCTCAGGTACTCTAGTTGTTCCTTTGAGTGTGTTTCGGCATTGCGATAAGCAGCTAGTAACCACCGAGCGCGAACTAATGGCAAAATCATTTCTTTGAAACTGAAAAAAGGATGATTTTGTAAGTAGGAAAACAGCAAAGCTTCGTCTGAGTCTGGTAAATATTGACAACGCAAACTAATTTCTTTGTAGCGCTTTCTAGGCATTTTTATTTGCTCCCATTTAAACTAGGTTCGCTGCTTTCTTTTTTCTTAACTGCTCCCCGGTAAGGCCCAGATAATAATGAAGCAGCATCCAATTTGCTTGTAGCTTTTGTTTCAGTAACAGCGAGCGTTTCTGTATCAGCTTGAATGGCATTTAACTCAATAGATACTTGTGTCGATGTTTCTGCATTATCCTGGGGTGATTCAGCTTCAGTGGATTGTGTAAGATGAGTGAGTAGTTGCTCAAATTGAGATTTGAAATAGACGAACAAACCGTAAGCATCTGCTAAACGATGTCCTAATCCATTTGGATCTAATTCTGGTGGTACTACAATGCCTGCGTGCCAAGATTGAGCGTAACGGGAATAGTGAGAACGTAACTCAGGTTTGAGGTATTCTGCTGTACCACCGCAAAAGACGATTTCATCAGTGTCGGGGGGTAGCACTTCATCGAACCAATGAGTTAACATCCTTGCATAGTCAGAACGAGATTGCTTCACGGCGGCAATCAATTCATCTACTTCTCGTTCCCTAGCAGCTTCTTCTCGATTGCGTGCGATGCGATAAAAGTAAGGACGGTTGTATCGATCGCCTGAAATAGCGATCGCTTCTGCTAGCCGAGCCAGATCGTAGTTAGAGGTGCGCTCTTGCACGAGTTCGACCATTCGCACCATGCCTAAGTCTGAGGTTTTGCCTTTACCGACAGCACCTCTAGCTGCTATGACTAGAGAGGCATTGCGAAATCCCACCATTGCAAAGGCTGTCACCCTGGTTTTGAAAGCGGCTCCGAGTTTGCTATTGTGAACGATAGAAATACCGCCACCTTCTTGCAAAGCTTGGGTTTTATCGAGTTTGACTGAGAATCTGCCTGTGGGGGTTTCAAAAGAAGCAGCGGCGTGACTTAAATAGCTCAAAAAATTGTTTGGAGTCGTTAAACTCACCTGGGGGTAGGAAGACTGCGATCGCTATACTGAAGTGGTGGCCTAAGTCTAATTTTTGCGAGATTACCCATAAAGCTGCTAAGGCTTTGTACAGGGCGCTGCTGTATTTGAGGCCATTTAAGCCGATGTGTGCATTGAATTGGGATGCGGCTAAGTAACCGACTGCTCGGCAATCATTGTTGATGGCAACCCAAGCGATGTTTTCGGGAGAGGTGGAATTTAAGTTGGGCAGGGTGTAGGCATTGGCTGTATCTCGGCTTACTGGCCCTACTTGGGATTCCATGATGAAGGAATTGGTTTGGCTCTTGTGTGACTCAAAGTAAAAGACTCGAGTGGATAAGCCGCCAAAATCCATTACTGCTATGGCATCTGGGACGGCAACTTTTTTTGGTCTAGCCATAAGGTGGTATCTGTTTACTGCTGCCTTGATGCTAGGAGTAGCAGATGGGGATAGACTTCACCTTTATTGGTATTTTGAGTTAGTTAAAACGGTCTCCTCTGGTTGGAGGGGTATCTTTATTGATATTTTAATCTACTTAAATTGTCTGTTTGCGATCGCTTATTCAACTCTCTACATTTTTGGCGAACTATCTCAAGATTCAAGCAATAGTTTTGAGACTAACCTCAGATCTGTCGCCCCCAAAATTTTAATGTATTTTCCCGCTGCAACTCGATTCGAGGAGTATAATTGTTGAGTATAGATCGCCAATGCGATTGATTTAAATAGGTAAACCTTATGCCAGATGTTAGCGAATTATTACAAGCTCTATCAGATCTTAATGAAGAGGAACTGGAAGCGCGATTGGGAATGCGTGCTCAAACTATTGGAGAGGATCTAAAGAAAGGAGACACCCGCTCAGCTTCGGTAGATTCGCTTGAGATTGATACGGCTGTACCAAGAGGGGCTTTGGATGATGCTCTAGCAGCAGGTCAGCGTCTGTTCAATTGGATTAGCCCAGCAGCCTACAATCTGCTGTGTACTCCTTTAGGGGGCGATACTGCTGATGAAACTATGAAAGAATTGGTAAAGTTATTGGATGAGGATTTGGAGAAAAATATTGCTAAAGCCGCTGGGATGTTAGCTCCGTTTTTGGTCTCTAGTTTGGGATTAGCTCCTGCGATCGCAGCCGTTGTTGCTACTCTAATTATTAAACGGACATCAAAGCAAGGAGGTAAGCTTATTTGCGACAGATGGAAGAATACTTTGCCAACAACTGATCCTACCGTAACTTCTGAATCTAGTTTTGGAGCATAAAATATTTGTTTTCCTTAAACTCTAATAAAGAGTAAGTTTTGCCAATTAGCTGTGATAGCGATCGCCTTTGTGTTGCTGAAGGCGATCGCTCAACCGTCTAAAATTCCAGTAACTTCAGCGCGATTGCCTCCCTTCTTTAGCTGACAAGCGTGTAAACTGCCTGTACTTCATTGCATAAACTGAGATATCTTCCTTGCTCCAGACATATTTTCGGCAAGTTTCACAAGCAGCAATTGCAATCTTGCGCTGTTCTATATCTTCAATTGATTCAGAATTTGTAAAGACGGGGTGGTAGCGGAGGCGATCGCAGCAGACATCTAACAAAGTTTTCCATTGACTCCGCAACAAACGGACAGAACGATCGCTACAACCACTAACAATGTATTGGCTATCTGGACTGACAGCAACAGAAGTCACTTTAACATAATCGTATCCATAACCTTTGCCAAAAGCTTATTGACTTGCAGGAACACCACCGCACAGATCCCTATCATTGTCGCTGACATTGGGATTATTCTGCAAGTAGGGACGCACCCAGTTACAACCGCGCTCGTATAAATCGTCAAAATCGAAATTCCACAAAATTATTGTGTTGTCAGCGCTTGCAGAAGCCAAAGTCTTGCCATCAGGACTAAAGGCGATGCTATTGACCATATCATTATGCCCGGTGAGGGTAGTAATCAGTTTTTTGGTTTGCAAGTTCCACAGTTTGATGGTCTTGTCACCGCTTGCAGAAGCCAAAGTCTGGCCATCGGGACTAAATGCGACGCTATAGACTTCACGGCTATGCCCTCTGAGGGTAGCGATCGCTTGTCGGGTTTGCAAGTTCCACAGTTTGATAGTCATATCCCAGCTAGCAGAAGCTAATGTCTGACCATCGGGGCTTATGGCTATACCCTCGACCCAATTGCTATGTCCGGTGAGAGTTTTAATGGCTTGTCGGGTTTGCAGGTTCCACAGTTTGATGGTGTTGTCATTGCTTGCAGAAGCCAAAGTCTTGCCATCGGGACTAAAGGCGACGCTATTGACCAAATCCTCATGCTCGGTAAGGTTAGCGATCGCTTCTTTGGTTTGCAGGTTCCACAGTATGATGATGCCCCAGCCAGTAGAAGCCAAAGTCTTGTTATCGGGGCTAAAAGCGACGCTCTTGACCTGGCTGCTGTGCCCCGTAAGGGTAATAATGGGTTCTTGGGTTTGCAGCTTCCATAATTTAATGTCACTGTTTGCAGAAGCCAAAGTCTTACCATCGGGACTGATGGCGACGCTATAGACCCAACTGCTATGCCCAGTGAGAGTAGCGATCGCTTTTTTGGTTTGCAGGTTCCACAGTTTGGTGGTTTTGTCAGCATTTGCAGAAGCCAAAGTCTTGCCATCTGGACTGATGGCGACGCTACTGATTGAACTGCTATGCTCGGTGAGGATGGAGAGCGCTGTTTGGGTTTGCAGGTTCCACAGTTTGATGGTGTTGCCAACGCTTGCACTTGCAGAAGCCAAAGTCTTGCCATCTGGACTGATGGCGACGCTAGTGACCACATCGCTATGCCTGGTGAAGGTTTTGATGGGTTTTTGGGTTTGCAGGTTCCACAGTTTGATGGTCTTGTCAGCGCTTGCAGAAGCAAATGTTTTGCCATCGGGACTAAAGGCAAGGCTATTGACCACATCGCTATGCCCTCTAATGGTAGCGGGGATCGCTGTTTGGCTTTGTAGGTTCCACAGTTTGATGGTTTTGTCACCGCTTGTAGAAGCCAATGTTTTGCCATCGGGACTAAATGCGACGCTCTTGACATAAGTGCTATGCCCAGTGAGGGTTTTGATGGCTTGTCGGGTTTGCAGGTTCCACAGTTTGATGATCTTGTCAGAGCCTGCAGAAGCCAATGTTTTGCCATCGGGACTAAAGGCAAGGCTATTGACCGAACTGCTATGCCCGGTGAGGGTAGCGGCGATGGGTTTTTGGGTTTGCAGGTTCCACAGTTTGATGGTGTTATCAGTGCTTGCAGAAGCCAATGTTTTACCATCGGGACTAAAGGCGACACTATTGACCGAACTGCTATGCCCGGTGAGAGTAGCGATCGCTGTTTGGCTTTGTAGGTTCCACAGTTTGATGGTGTTATCACTACTTGCAGAAGCCAATGTTTTACCATCGGGACTAAAGGCGACAGTATAGACCAAATCGTTATGTCCTTCCAAACTATGCTCTTTCTGTCCGTAAACTGCCTGTCGCAAAGCAGCTAAAACCTGCATTGAAGGTTGAGCTTTTGCGCGTCTAAGTGGTGTGACTGCTCGTAAACTTGCTATGAGTGCATCAAACTCTTGCTTTTTATTAAAAAGTTCTTCTGAATACTGACTGAGAGCATCGCTTTGACCTAACTGTATTGTTTCCATTTGTTTTTTTTGCAATTCTGTTTGCCACCACTGCCATCCCGCAAAGCCGGCCAGCATCATCGCTACAGTAGAAAAACTACTTAGCCCGATTATGAGCCTAGAAGTATTCCTTTGTCGTTCAATCAAACTCTCCCGTACAAAGCTATCCTCATTTTGGTTGAACCAGTTGTTCTTGATAAAGATTTGTTTCAACTGATCGAGTCGAGGGTCGTCATCCCAAAGATATTGGATTGATCTTTCGCCTGAGCGTTTGGAGGAATTTGATTGTTTTTGTTTTCGACGTTCTCTATGTAGTTCCCAATCCTGAACTTTTCGGATAACAAATGTTTCTGCGTGCCTCCAAACATTCCGTAAATTTTGCTGTTCTGTTTCTTGCTGGCTCTTGTTGTACCAATCGTTCACCGCAATGGTTAAGCGTTGTTGCAGAGCTAATGCCTCTTGCTCGTCTTTGATCCACTCTTGTAACTGATCCCAGCTACGTACCAAAAAATCATGTGCTGGTTCTACATAGGGTTCTCCGGTTTCCAGTTGTCCTTTGACGAGGAGGCGAGCTTCCACCAATCGACCAACCACTTGCTTGACGCGATTACTCTCTTTAGGGTTTGGATAGACCAATTCATCGTCAGCAACTCGTCGCCGTGCAGTTTCTCCATCTTCCAGGGTCAGCATTCGCAACATGACCCGGCGCATGGTTCGTTGAGCGGCTTTACCCAATTCCTCCCCTAACTTTTTATATTCCTCATTCGCTCTGCGAGTTAGAGAGCCAGCTACGCCACCTTCTTTGTCAAACTCAGCATCAATTGTGAGTGCGCGATCGCTACTTTTGCTATCTCTCCACTTCTCGGCAAGTTTGATGTAGAATTCGCTGAGGGTGAAGGAGAGCAGGGGTAATGCTCCTGGCATCTGACCTACTTCGTCAATGAGGCGATCGACTAGGTTGGCAGGTTCAAAGTAGAGTGCCATTTCCGATGCAGGTCCCTCGATCGCTTGTCGTAATTCGTCCGAGCGCATAGCGCGTACTGGAAACCTTGCTCTCGTCCAGTGGGATTTCAGGGCTTCGGAGTTCAAGAAACGGGGTTCAAAGTCGGAGCGCAGCGTGACAATGAGGCGCAGTTGGGGCAGGTTTGCGGCTAGGGTTGTCTCCAGCAGTTGCAAGAACTGTTGCCATTCTTCGGGAGTATTGCTCTGTGGATTGGGTTGACTTTTGCGACCAAGCGTGACTAGCTCCTCAAACTGGTCAATGACCAGCAGTAATTTGACACCAGAATGCTTCTGGCTCCAGGCTTTGACGATTTCAACAAAGGAATTGGGAGCGGATTGCAAGCGCTGAGTCAGGGGATTGAGGCAAGCTAGGAAGACCTCTTTCAGTTGCCGCTGCTGTTGGGATTCTGGCTTTCCTTGAGTTTGACAAAGGGCATAGAGTGTCTCGAAATGCTCTACAATCAGCAGTTGCTTGGCAGCATGAGTGTCCTGGTTCCAGGTGGTGGTAATTTGGGCAAATTTCTCAGCTTCCCGCTTTAAGCGTTGCGTGGTGCGGCTGGTTTCTCCATGTTTATTGGTAGCCTTGGCAGCTTGAGTGTTGAGTTCCTTGGTTTCCTTGTTGAGCTTTTCGCGGAGAAAGCCAAGCGAGTCGAGTTGGACTGTAATGGGCATATCTGCGATCGCCCAAATGGTTCTGGCTAGAGCAGCGAAGGGCGATTCACCGGGACGGATAGGGTTGAGGATGTGCCACTGATGTACGTAATTGATTGGCAGAAATTTAAGTGGTAACAAGAACTTGGGAAAAACATCAGCAAGGATAGCTGATGTCAAAATGCAAACCTTGACAAGGTTGAGTGCAAACACCTCTGGCTCGGATAATTCTCTCAAATACGGAATCAGTCCCGCTTTGACCAAGCTGGATTTCCCAGAACCGGAAACTCCCAAAACAACGGTCAGTGAGTGGTCGGGTGCAGCGATTCGCCCATACAATTTTTTGATGAGTTCTTGCCTACCGAAGAAGAAGCGTGCGTGTTCCTCTTCAAACGGCTTTAGTCCCCGATAGGGATTGTTGGTTTCATCGATGGGGTCGGCTTTGCTCAGAGTTTTGGGGTCAAAGTTTGGGTCGTGGAAGATGTACTCGCCGCGATCGTGGTTCTTGAGGGGATAGAGTCCGGGGGTTTGGCGATCGCTAGAACGGGTTTCTACACTGTCACGCAGGTAAAGATAAAGTTCGGGGGCAGTAATCACGCCATCTTTCGTTAAGTCTGCGTTTTTGTATCGCCTGCCCTTTTCATCCGGGTCACCATCTTGTAGTGCTTCAAACAGGGCTTCTGCAAAAGGCGAGTGTTTTTTCTCCTGAGCCTGCGACTTTTTGCTGATACCTCGCTTATCGCTCAAAAAGTCGAGGGCTTCCTGGTTGTGGGCAGCAGAGGTGATGACTTGCGAAGCGGGATAGTCGATGAAGCGTTGGTAGTGTTCTCGACGAATAGTTTCGGGAACTGAACCGAGTTTGCGGGTGTTCGCCCAGCGAAACGTTCCAGCAAAGCAGCAGTCAAGAATAACGATCAGGTGATGGCAGGGTAAGGCAATCAGGGCATCATGTAATACCTGCATAGACAGGAAATTGTTCGACTCTCCAGGCTTGGGATTGGGATTCGCATCTTGAGGCAGCAGAAATCCTCTTGGTCCATCATCGCTTTCGAGAGCCATTCCGTGTCCTGCAAAGTAGAAGAGGAGGCGATTCTTGTTGGCAGGTGGCTGGAGTTGTTCAGGCAACCATTTGGTAAGCAGATTTTCAAGCTCTTTCAGCGTGGCCTTACGCTCAGTGTCATCAGTGATTAGCTCAACCTGATACTGATACTTATCTCTCAAGAGTTTAGCTAGTTCTTCAGCATCGGGTTTTGCCGTATTCAAGCTGGCGATACCATTATGATATTGGTTGATGCCAATAGCGATCGCCAAGTTGTGAGTAAAGTTCGTCATCAATAGACATCTCCAAAAATTGCCAAAGCCTTTATAATATTGGTTTTTGACTGCCTGCCCCCTAAAGGGCAGGCAGTCAAAAACCAACGGTTACATAGGGCTTTGACAGT
>NZ_JACJPW010000167.1 GCF_014696265.1 Aerosakkonema funiforme FACHB-1375
AAAACCATTCATAAGGCTGACGGCTATGAATATCAACAACCCTGAAAACAAGGATTCGCTCACGCTCAATTTTAATGCTGGCGGCAATTCCCCGACCGCTAACCCTACCCTTGTATAACGGGAGTCCCCTTGCCGCATCTGAGATGGATACAGTAGAAGAGTATCGCAATATCATAGAACGCATTTTAGAAGCACATCATCGGATTCCTTACAGTCATGGGGAACTTGAAAGTAAATTCATTATCGATCGCGAACGGAACAATTTTGTCATTATGGTGTCAGGTTGGGACGGTAAACGCAGAGTTCACGGTTGTGTCGTTCACGTTGAAATCGTTAACGGCAAAATTTGGATTCAAAGAGACGGAATTGAAACTGGCATTACCGATGAACTGGTTGCCGCAGGCGTTCCAAAAGATAAAATTGTTTTGGCTTTTCATGCTCCCAATGTCCGGCAGTATACTGGATATGCGATAGCTTAAATTCGCCCCTGCATCAGGGAAGTAACTAGCCCCTCAAAGTATGACAGAACAAAACAATCGCTCCCAATGGGATTTCAGCAGATTTGTGGAAACTCTCACTTATTTCGAGGTTATCCCTTTCCTCAACTGCATACAACGGTTGCTGCAAGGTCGCACCAAGGATAATAATATCAGACCTGATGGAGATAAAAAAGTGGGAACGATATTGGTAGCGGGTGCAACTGGCGGTGTGGGTAAGCGCGTGGTGCGACGACTGATCGATCGCGGTTATCGAGTACGCGCCTTAGTTCGAGATTCCCAAAGAGCAAAACAAATGCTTCCAGACAAAGTGGAATTGTGCGAGGGCGATATTACTATACCAGAAACTCTGACGCCTGCATTGATGAGCGAAGTGAGTGCGATCGTCTGCTGTACCGGAGTGCGCGTGCAACCGGTGGAAGGAGATACACCGGATCGCGCCAAATATTACCAAGGTATCAAATTTTATATGCCAGAAGTAGTAGACAGTCCGGAAATTGTGGACTATCAAGGCATCAAAAATTTGGTAGAAATAGCTGCCAAATATCTCCCTAAATCCGATGAAAAAATCATCTTCGATTTCAGCCAAGCAACCGATGACTTAAAAAACATTTGGGGTGCTGTCGATGATGTCGTCATGGGTGGCGTCAGTCAAAGCGGTATTCAATTAGTAGATAACACCGCATTATTTGCCGGCAATGTATCGACTGCCAATTCCGGCGGTTTTGCTTCCGTCCGTACCCGCAATTTTGACATTCCCTTAGATTTATCTGGATACGAAGGTATCGAATTGCGCGTCAAAGGAGACGGAAAGCGATACAAATTCTTCATTCGCACAGAAACTCAATGGGATGGTGTCGCCTACAGCTATTCTTTCGACACGGTAGCAAACACCTGGATAAGTGTGCGCGTACCTTTCGCCGATTTAATTCCGGTTTTTCGCGCCAAAACTTTGTCAAACTCCGAAAAAATCAATGCTAGCAAAGTGCGATCGTTCCAGTTGATGCTGAGCAAATTTGAATACGACGGAGCGCTCAACCCCAACTTTACACCGGGCGGCTTTGCTTTGCAAGTCGGATCGATCGCAGCTTATGGTAACTACCGTCCGCAATTCATCGCCATTAGTTCCGCTGGCGTCACTCGTCCCGGTCGTCCGGGATTAAACTTAGAAGCAGAACCGCCAGCAGTGAGAATGAATGACCAATTAGGCGGAATTCTGACTTGGAAATTGCGCGGCGAAGATGTTATCAGAGCCAGCGGTATTCCTTATACTATTATCAGACCTTGTGCGCTAACAGAAGAACCGGGTGGCAAACCGTTAATTTTCGAGCAAGGTGACAACATTCGCGGCAAAGTCAGCCGGGAAGATATCGCCGAATTGTGCCTACAAGCGCTAGCACAACCCAAAGCGTGCAATGTCACTTTTGAAGTCAAAGAAGCAGAAAATAACAACGGCAGTCAAAATTGGGAAACTCTTTTCAGCAGCTTGCAACCTGCTGCTGTAGTTAAACGCTGATACTTTGGGGTGCGTTTTTAACGCACCCTTATGTGCTAAAATCGAGCGTAATGCTTGATAAATAACCGTTAATGACAACAAAAACTACAGAAAATATTCAAAATCAACTTCATGAAATCTTGTCCAAATTGCCCTTGTCCGGACAAGAGCAGGTGCTAAAATTTGCCATTTCCTTGCAAAAAAAACAATTATTTCAGGATTGGGATGCTATTTCCGATCGAGAAGCTGCTGCACTAAAAGCTGAGTTTGCTGAGGAAGATTTAGCTTTTTCAGAAGCATCTTTAACTGATTATTTACATCTGCTCGATCGCGAGGATTTAGATTGATGCGAGGAGATCTTTATTTAGCAGATCTCAATCCGAGTCGAGGGTCAGAACAAGCTGGTATCCGACCAGTTATTATTGTTCAGAGAGATATATTAGAGCGCTTCACTACAACCATAGTTGTTGTTCCTTTAACCACTAATCTGCGACGTGCTAGAATACCAGGTACAATTGTTATACCTGCTGGAGAAGGGGGTTTAACGGAAGAATCTGTCGCGCTTTGTTATCAAATTGTTGTTATCGATAAGCAGCGATTGATACAAAAGTTAGGAACTATTTCTGCAAATTACTTATTGAGGCTAAAGGAAGCGCTGGAATATACCTTACAAATTGATGACTATGATGATGAGAATTCAGAGCCAGCAAATTAATGATACTGTTGGCGAATTACCTCAACTGTCGTGAAATCGACCGGGAGAGTGGGAGAGATCGATCAGTTATCATTTTATCGGTTCAGGGGTCTAACCTCCCACTTAATTGATCGAGAGTATCATTAATTTATAAGGAGTATTTTTTTGGCGATATCATGTGCGATCGTCAGTCCCCAGCCACTTTAAAACGAGAGATTTCCAAGCGCAAACCTTTCGCTGCATTATCCAATTCCTCCATCGCACCGTTAATTCCGCGCAGCAAATCGACAATTTGCGAGGAACCTTCACTCAATTGCAGCATCGAATCGCTGATTTGCGATGCTTCTTGTAACTGAGTTTCGATCCGATTACTCACCTGTTGGAAGCTGGGGCTTAAGCTTTGTACCTCCTCAATAATCGACTCTAATTTAGGGCTGATATTATGGACAACTTCAACCATCTGTTTGACTTTTTGGGTGAACTTATCCATTTCCGTCACACCGATAGAAACCGCCCCTTGCATCTCTTTGACCATATTCTCGATGTCTAGGGTGGCGACTGCTGTTTGGTCGGCTAGGCGAGCGATTTCTTTGGCTACCACAGCAAACCCTTTGCCATAATGGCCAGCTTTTTCTGCTTCCATCGCTGCGTTTAGGGAAAGTAAATTAGTTCGATCGGCTACCTTGGTGATGGTGGTAATAATATTATTAATATTATTGGCTTTCGCACCGATCGCACCTAGTTTTTCCGAAACAATATCGGTGTCGCCTGCCAATTTTACCATACTTGTTTCCATGTGCATCAAGTCTTTTCGACTTTCAACCGCCGCGCTAGCCGTTGTTTGTGATTTGTTCTCCACTTGACTGATTATCTTCACCAGTTGAGAGGAAGTGGCGGCAATCTGCTTGGCTGTTGCAGCCACCTGATTTGTAGTGGCAGCCTGTGCTGTTACCGTTGCCTCCAATTTCTTGTTGGAGACAAAAATAGAAGTAACAGAAGAGGTGACTTGAATCCCAGATTGCTGTACTTGGCGGAGCAAGGAATTGAGCTTTTCAGTCATGCTCCCAAAGGCTTTCAGCAGTTGACCTATCTCGGTTCTATCTTCTGCTGCGTCCAGATTCTGAGTGAGATCTCCTTGTGCAATTTTTTCGGTAGCGCCGATGGCGATCGGCAACTGTTGTTTTAATGGTAAGGTAATCGCCGCAGCCGTAATGATAGTACCTATAATGGATAACAAAATACTCACTAAAAGAGTTAATAACAGGATTTGTTGGGCTTGTTCGAGCGCTTGGTTCTTTTGGTTGAGCAAATAATCCGACCTGTTGAGGAATTCATTGCGTGCTTCGTCATAGTTGGCGAAGCGTATCGACTTCAGCATCTCAGCGCCGTCGGCTACTTTTTTTTCATCAAACAACCGCAAAACTTCTAGGGATTTTTGATGGTGATTTTCTGCTTCCTCAATTAACACTGAAATAGCTTTTTTCTGGATAGGATCTGTGACAATTTTTATCAAATCTTCACTTCTGTCTCGAAATTCTTTATATCCAGAATTGTAGCTTTCTTTGTAAGAATCTCGCGTCTCGCTGTCATCAAAAAAAACAGCGTAACCGCGAACATTCCGCGCCATCCTTGCCACTCCATAAGTTAATTCCTCCTCCAGTCGAATCCTTCTGTACTCCTGCTGAATAGCCCTCTGTGTCTCGGCAAATCTTTGAGTAGTTAAATACACAATGAAGCCAACACCAATCATGAAGATCAGGGGTGTCGAATATCCAAGTAGAATGCGGTTGGAAATTTTATTCAACATGGTTGGTTTTCATAAAATGTGCTAAAAGAGCTTCCAGTTCTGGGATTGGCTGACTTATTGTAACAAAGGAGGCAAGTTTATTATCAATCAGTACAACTCATTAGATATCTCCAAAAATTCTTTTGGGGTAGGCATCCTGCCTGTCCTTTGAGATTCTTTTGGAGGAGATGTCTATTGATAATAGCCAATATTACTCGCCTCCCACCAGAAAAGTATCCAGCATTCTTTTGCTCCCGTCCCCCTCTGCGGTCTCATAAATATTCTCTGAGCGAGAAAGAAGTACGTCTACCTTACCAAATTTCGATCGAGCCAACAGGATTTAGGCCAGACGTATGATAGTTGCAACTCATACTCATTATGATTATGATTTATTTAGTGGTAATCGTAAAGTCAGCAGGTGGGTATGGCCCACCTACGGGAATCTTTTTACACAAAAAGGATAGACATATGAACCTGATTCGCTTTGAACACATAAATCTTTCCTGCAAAGATATCGACGCCGCGAAAAACTTCTATCAAACAGTTTTCCCCAATTGGTATGTTCGCGCCGAAGGTGTAAACGATGGCAGTCGCTGGATGCACTTAGGTAACAACCAGTTTTATTTAGCACTCAACGATACACCAAACGAAGAGCGAGTACATCACATTTACGAAAATATCGGTATAAATCATGTAGGATTTGTAATTGATGACGGCGACGCCATGAAAGCACTACTTGAGAAACATGGCATTGAATATTACACAATGACAGCGCTGGAGACAAAACACCGGATTTACGTCACCGATCCTGATGGAAATGAAATCGAATTAGTCGAGTACAATCAAGATTATCAATTAAAGTAAGACGAAATCTTTGTAAGCAAGGATACACAACAATGTCATCTCAAAAATTAACATCGCTCACCGATTATCGGTTGCTGGGAAAAAGCGGTTTGCGCGTATCGCCGCTTTGTTTGGGAACTATGACTTTCGGTACAGAGGCGGGATGGGGAGCTGACAAAGAAGAAAGTCGAAAAGTATTCGATCTGTACGTAGAGGAAGGCGGTAACTTTATCGATACGGCAGATGCCTATACTGGTGGCACCAGCGAAGCATACTTAGGGGAATTCATGTCATTCCGCCGAGATCGACTTGTAATTGCAACTAAATATACTTGCAATACACATCAAGGCGATCCAAATGCAGGTGGAAATCATCGCAAAAATATGATTCAATCTGTAGAAGCAAGTTTGAAACGCCTGCAAACAGATTATATCGATCTTTACTGGTTACATATGTGGGAGTTTCGCACACCAGTAGAAGAAGTGATGCGAGCTTTCGACGATTTAGTGAGAGCGGGAAAAATCCTTTATATTGGAATTTCCGATACACCTGCTTGGAAAGTTTCTCAGGCGAATACGCTTGCCGAGTTGAGAGGATGGACTCCTTTTATTGCTCTGCAAATTGAATATAGTTTAATCGAACGAACAGTCGAGCGAGATTTGACTCCGATGGCGCAAGAAATGAATATCGGCGTTGTGCCTTGGTCTCCTCTAGGTGGGGGAGTTCTGACTGGAAAGTACAATCGCAAAGTGGAAGAAGAGGCAAATTTCAATCAAGAAACGGCGCTGCGTAAAGACTTTAACGAAAAGTTTGGCAAGCTCACAGATAAAAATATAAGTATCGCCGAGTCAGTCCAAAAAATAGCCAAAGAAATTGGTCGATCGCCCGCACAAGTAGCCTTAAATTGGTTATTGCAAAAACCGGGTGTTGTCAGTCCGATTATTGGGGCACGTACTCTTAGGCATCTTGTAGATAACCTTCAATGTTTGGATTTTGTCCTCTCCCCAGAACATCTGCTTCGCTTAGATGAGGTAAGTAAGATAGAGCTAGGTTTTCCCCACGATTTTCTCGCTAGCAATATGGTGAAAAATGTTGTGAGCGGGGGAACTAATATTACTAAATAATCCTAGAAACCGGGTTTCTTTAGACATCTCCAGAAAATAATCTCAAAGGCAGGCAGGATGCCTACCCCACAAGAATTTTTGGAGATGTCTTTTAGTTTGGTGTAACGAGATATCGAAACAAGCAAAGAAACCCGGTCGATCGTCCCTACCTCAACAATGGAAACGCACCCAATTGTTGCAATACTTGCAAGTCGCTCATCTCGCACCAAAGTTCTTTAATTTTGCCATCCTGGATGCGGAAAATTATAATTCCCGTTTCTAGCACGCGCTGATTATGGGGAGGAATGTCGAGTAAACCGCCTCGGTAAGTAGTCCAACCGGAATAGCGCAAGACGACTTTATCTTGTGTGGCGATCGCATCATCAATTTGCCATACTGGATCTGTAAAAGTGTCTCGATACCAACGCAGCCATGCCTTAAAATCTTCAATGCCAAAGGAGTCGATCTGATTGCCTTGACCGTGGGCAATGAAGTCAGGGGCAACTAGATTATCTAAAATTTCCAGTTTCCCTTTGGTAAAAATGTCTTTAAACCACTTATCTGCTAGGGCTTTAGGTTCGGAAACTAACATCGAGATTACTTTACGGCGTTTGGTTATGAACAATACCATTGTCCGAGTAGTAACGGTTGTGTAACATCACTCCAACAGAGGAAAAAGTCACCCGATCGGGTGAATCAAGTGGATGAGGTGCGATCGAAACAAGAATTAAACGATTGTAGCCAGCTTTTATACTTGGAACAACTTACATAGAATTCGGCGTCAAGACCTGGAGCGATCGCCAACCAATTTCAACTCAAAAATCAGGGAGCCAAATTAATGACTTTTGCCATTTTTGATGAAACCTTCTACCTGAACAGTTACCCGGATATTAGGGCAGCAGTTGCAGCCGGAGGCTTTGTTTCGGGCCTAGAACATTTTCAACGATTTGGTTTACAAGAAGGCCGCACTCTCGTCTCCCCCTATTGGAACGAAGCGCAGTATTTAGCAGCCAACCCCGATGTCAGAAATGCCGTCACCGCTGGCTCTTTCCGTTCGGGTTTGCAACATTTTATCTTGTACGGAGAAGCCGAAGGTCGTGCCGGCGCACCTGTAGTTCCTACTAATGTTGGCTTCAACGAAGATTATTACTTATCCCTTTATCAGGATGTCGGGCCTTTAGTTGCTTCCCGGCAGTTTCCATCTGCGGAAGCTCACTACATCCGTCTGGGACAATTTGAAAATAAATTGGCTCTGTCTTCAGGAAGCAGGGGCAATGATATCGTTACGGGTAACGGCCCGGTAAACGGTATCGTGGGAGTCGGTCTGGACGTTTTCGTTAACAGGGGAGCCCCCGACCCCAGACCGACGAGTCTGGGAGTCGGCGAGACGGATATGTTGATCGGCACATTCGGGAACGATTCCTTTATATTAGGCTTTGGCAGAACGGCGGCGAATCCAGTTGCCCAACGGTTATACGTGGGTGGCGGTAATAGCGACTACGCTTACATCAAGTACTTTGAACGCGGGAAAGATTCTATCCAGTTAACCGGAACCGTCAACGACTACATTCTGACTGCGGGTTCGTTTGCGGCGATCGGTAACAGGGCTTCTGGTGTGAGCATATCTACCAATACAGGAGATTTGGTCGCTTTAGTCGAAGGCGTGCAATCTCTACAGCTAGCCGACCAAGATACCAATCAGGGAATCTTTTTCTTAGGTTAGGGACTAGGGGCTAGGGGTTAGGGGTTAGGGCGTCGGGAAGAGGGAGAGGGAGAGGGAGAGGGAGAAGGGAAAAGGGAAGAGGGAGAGGGAAGAGGGAGAGGGAAAAGAGAAAGAATAAAGGAAAATATTTATTCTTCCACTCCCCCGCTCCCCCGCTCCCCCACTCCCTCTGCTAACTTCTGGGCTGAATGCGGATCGGTACGGCGGGAGCGGGAGCGGACTGCTGAGCTGGAGCTGGTGCTGGGGCAGGTGCTGGGGCTGGGGCTGCTTGTACCGCAGGTGGAGTTGATGGCTGAATTCGTGTGGGCTGAATTCGCGTGGGTGCGCTCGTTGGTGGATTTGACTGCTGGATTCGGTACGGCTGCACCGTAGATCCACCAGATGAAGACGGCTGGATTCGGGTGGGCTGGATTCGGACTGGTGGATTCGGGGGTGGAGTTGGAGCTGTTGGTGTGAGGCTTGGGTAGGAGGGTGGGACTGGGGCGATCGCACCGGAAGGTGGTGGCGGCTGAATGCGGATCGGTTGGCTTCTGCGGTTGCGAGCTTCTTCGCTCTGCTCTATCTCGCGGCGAACTTCCTCTAAGGAGCGTCCGGAAGATAAGCGATCGGTCCAAGTTCGCAGTCCTCTCGAATCGGCTTCCCGTCCCAAAACTTCTCGATAAATCCGCTGGATGGCTGTTTGTGCTTCCGAGCTGCGAGCAATTTCCCTGCGGACATCCCGCACCGATCGCCCGCGTTCGAGAGCGTCAGTCCAGGTTCGCAAACCCCTGGAATCTGGTTCGCGACCGAGAACTTCTCGATAAATTTCCCTAACTTCGTCTTCTCTGTAGCGATAATTGCGATTGTTGTCGTAGCGATCGCGATCGTTGTAATAAGGATCTCGGCTGTAGCGATCGCGATCGTTGTAATAAGGATCTCGACTGTAGCGATCGCGCCGCGAGGAATCATACCCGTAAACACCTCTGAGGTTGGCACCATCCAGATAAACATTTCCCAGATAAGCACCATTGAGGTAAGCATTCTCCAGGTTAGCATTCCTGAAGTTGGCATAGTCCAGATTGGCATTTCTGAGGTTAGCCCCTCTCAATCTGGCTCTGTTGAAATCGGCTTCCCTGAGATCCGCACGCTGGAGGTCAGCTTCTTGCAAGTCAGCTCCCCTCAAATTGGCACCTCGGAGGTCGGCATTTTCCAAGTCGGCATTTTCCAGGTCAGCATTTTCTAAGTCGGCATTCCTGAGATTGGCACCTCTGAGGTCACACCTCCTACATTCATTACTGTCCAGCAGCCTTCTGAGGTCATTGCGATCTGCCGCACGCAAAGGAGCGGCTATGCCAAAACTAACGATTAAAGCGGTAGTTAAAAGAATGGTTAGTTTCATTTTACTCACCTAAAGGTATAGGTAAATTTTGCTATCCTACAATTTAATCCAGTTTATGAATGACCCGCGCTTGCGAGCGGTTCAACTTAATATCGGTTCTACATTTGCCAACGGAAAGTCATTTAGTTGGCTCGTGGGTTGGCAGTATTTTTAAGCTACTGCACGAGCGCGTATTTCCTCTTTTATTTATTTTGTCTCTTATTACAGACTGCTAACCTCCTCCCTGTGGTTCCTCCAAAGGAGTGAAAATTGTTAATTGTTAAGAGGGGCGGCGGGGCAATGGGGCATCATACCAAATCCGCTTCGATTACCCCTGTTATTCCAAGTAGGAGCGGGAGAGCGGGGGAGTGGGGGATTTGGAGAAGAATATTGAGCCTGAAAAAGGGTGGTAAATGCAGTTGCCAAAAATCTAGCTAATCCTGCTCAATCTTCTTCATTATTATAGCTAAATGCCAATAGTGAGAAATTTTTGGCGAGAGTGGTTTTCACAAAGCCCTTCCTTGGGTATAATCAAAACATGAAGCTAGTGGAACGTCATATCATCACAAAAAACCATCCTCTGTGGTCAGAAATTGACCAGAAGGCTTTTTTGTCGAAAAATTTGTTTAACCTAGCTAATTATCATTATCGTCAACACTTCTTTGCACACCACCAGAAATTAAACTTTAACCAACTTTACCACCTCCGGGACGATGTACCTAAATATGGGGCAAAAAAACCAGTGTTTCAGGGACATAGAATAGCGAGAGGATTGTATAAAACAGCAAAGGGTAGGTTATTAAATGCCGATGTGAATGGTTCATTTAATATCACTCGAAAAGTAATTCCTGATGTCTTAGACCAAGGAATAAAGGGTTTGCCGTTTAACCCTGTGATGCTTGACCCACGTGCGTTTGACTGGATCGGGCAGCCTTTGAGTAGGTTTGCGTAGCTTTAGTTGAGCGGTTGCACACCTGGATTTGGTATCAGGAATGAATCTGGGGAAAACGCTTATTCTACAAGCATTCTCCATTCTCCCATAGCCAAAAAAACGGGCTGGGAAATTTGAGTGCTTGACCTCGATCGACACGGGTTTTGTCCCTGCAATTTAATACCATTATTTTATTTTTACTGCTTTTCTTAAGATTATTTTAATTTTATTTCTTAAAAAGAAAGTAATTGGGGAGCGCTATTTATATTTATTTATATAAATAAATGTTTGAAAAAATTTTAAAAATAATGGGAAGATTTGATAATAAATTTGGGAATAATAGATATAAAGTTGTATCTATCTGGCGCGTAAGTGATGACACAACAATTATTCATGGGAGGCTTTTAGAGCCGCTGGGGAATGGTTTACTTCTCCGGCGCAAATTTTTTTGTCAAATTTCTCTCTGTAGAGGCGACATCCTAATTCGATCGCAGCCCCTGAAAATCACACTATGAACTATATCGGCATCGGTAAAAGAAAATGAGCATCAGTCTTACAGGTTACAAAGTCACCGAAACCATTCACGAAGGTGTCAATACGGTTATTTATCGCGCAGCTAGAGAAGCAGATAAAAAATCAGTTATAATTAAAGCCCTCAAAGCCGAGTATCCAAATATTGAAGATCTGACTCGGTTGAGGCATGAGTATAAAATACTAGAATTCCTGGGGATAGAAGGAATTGTTAAGGCGTATACTTTGGAAAGTTGGCATAACAGTATGGCGCTGATATTGGAAGATTTTTGGGGAGAATCCCTGAAAAACTTTATCAGCGATCGCCACTTGCAATTAAGCGAGTTTTGTCGCATCGGCATTCAACTAGCATCTACTCTGGCAGATCTGCATCAAAACAACGTTATTCATAAAGATATTAAACCCCACAACATCCTGATTAACCCTAAAACCGGGCAAATTAAAATCACCGATTTCAGCATCGCCACGCGCCTTACGAGAGAAACCCAGTCTTTCAGCAGTCCCAACTTGCTGGAAGGGACACTTGCGTATATGTCACCGGAACAAACAGGTCGGATGAATCGATCGCTTGACTACCGCACCGATTTCTACTCTCTAGGAGTTACATTTTATCAGATGCTGACAGGGCAGTTGCCCTTTTCAGCAAACGATCCGCTGGAATTCGTTCATTGCCATATTGCCAAACAACCAGTACCGCCAAAAGATGTCGATCCAGAAATTCCGCAAGCAATTTCTGACATCGTGATGAAACTATTAGCAAAAACTGCTGAAGACAGATATCAAAGTGCTAATGGACTAAAATTTGACCTAGAAACCTGTTTGATGAAGCTACAAACAGTGGGAACTATTTCCAACTTTATTCCGGGTAGTGCTGACAAAGCAGGTCAATTATTGATTCCTGAAAAACTCTACGGACGGGAAGCAGAAGTTGCCACCCTTTTGGAAACGTTCGATCGCGTTGCTTCTGGCACTACCGAATTAATGCTGGTTTCCGGTTATTCCGGCATCGGTAAAACTGTTTTAGTGAATGAAGTTCACAAACCCATTGTCCGCCAACGGGGATATTTCATTGCAGGTAAATTCGACCAGTTTAAGCGCAATATTCCTTACGCTTCCCTGATTCAAGCTTTCCAATCGTTAATTCAGCAATTACTCACAGAAAGTTCTAAGCAAATCGAAACTTGGAAAGAGAAACTCTTATCTGCGTTAGGAATTAACGGGCAAATAATCATCGACGTTATTCCCGAAGTCGAATTAATTATTGGTAAACAGCCACCCGTACCGCAACTAGGAGCGACGGAATCTCAAAACCGTTTTAATGGGGTATTTAAACAATTCATCGGCGTATTTACAACGGTTGAACACCCCCTCGTTGTCTTTTTAGATGACTTGCAGTGGGCGGATTCAGCATCGCTGAAATTGATTGAATTGCTGATAACCGATACCGATAACAAATATTTATTGCTAATTGGCGCGTATCGAGATAACGAAGTTTCTCCCACTCATCCAACAATTCAGACGATTGAAAAAATTCAACAAGTGGGTGCGACTGTAAATAACATCGTACTCAGCCCCTTACAACTGGTTTACGTCGAAGAATTAATCGCGGATACTTTAAACGAATCGGTTCGTTCCAAGCTGCTAGCTGAATTACTTTTCAATAAAACTCAGGGAAATCCCTTCTTCTTAACGCAACTGCTCAAAACACTTTACCAGGAAAACTTGTTAGTCTATGACTTATATTCGGGTGTTTGGCAGTGGAATTTAGATCGAATTCAAGCGATTGGAATTACCGATTATAACGTTGTAGAACTGATTGCTAGAAATATCCGCAAACTGCCCTATGAGACGCAGAAAGTATTAAAACTGGCAGCTTGTATTGGCAACACTTTTAACTTAGAAGTTCTGTCAATTGTCAATGAGGAATCCTCTTTAGTCACTGCCGCACAGTTGTGGTCAGCACTTCAGGCAGGTTTGATTTTGCCTCTAAGCAATGAGTACAAAATTCCGTTGGTATTTAATCAGGAAGAATCAAGCAGTATTACCTTAACTGATGTCAAGGTAGACTACAAGTTTTTACATGACCGAGTGCAGCAAGCAGCTTATTCTCTGATTCCCGATGAAGAGAAGAAACAGACTCACCTAAAAATCGGTCAACTGCTGCTGCACTCCACAACACCAGAAGACCGAAAAGAAAATATTTTTGCTCTAGTTAACCAACTCAATTACGGTGTTGATTTACTTACTGGAGTTTAGACTATCGCACCGCAGGTGCGATGTCTAAACTCCTAAGAGTAAAGTTTTACTGACGCGATCGACTCGATAGATAAAAGTTGAGCAAAGCTGAAGTA
>NZ_JACJPW010000168.1 GCF_014696265.1 Aerosakkonema funiforme FACHB-1375
TTTGTTCCGATGCACGATATGCCGGGAGGCACGCTGCGCGATCGCACTCCAACGTGTGTCTTAACAAAAGTTAATACAGTGTCGATTACTTTTGTCCGACTACTTAGTTCAAAAACCCGGTTTCTTGAAGAAACCGGGTTTCTCGTCAAACATCGCACCCACAGGCATTATGGCCACCTAGTTTTTTGGAAATTTATCTGAAATTACATCTATCCAAAGTTAGATATCCGATCGATTACTTGATATTCGATCGCTCCCCTAAAGCACGCGGAATAGCCTCATAACGGCGTCGAATCGCTTCTATTCGCGCCAACAGTTCGCGAATGCTGAATGGTTTGATGATATAGTCATCTGCACCGGCTTTTAACCCCCAAACTTTTTCCGAATCGTGGTTAATCACTGTCATGATCAGAATCGGTACATCTGAGAATTGTCGGATGCGCCAGCAGATTTCAATACCCTCCATTCCCGGCAATATCAAGTCTAAAAGAACGATATCCGGTTGTTTTTCTTTGGCTAAATTTAGTGCTGTTGGGCCATCTTTGGCCATTGTCACCTTATAACCTGCTTGCACTAAAGCAAAAGATAGTATTGCTCGCAATTCCTCATCGTCATCCACTATTAATACGTGAAGGTCTGGTGTCTGCTCTTGAAGCTCATAATAGGTAGCTTCTGAGCCATCAGCCTCAACTTTTAGAAAAATATCATTCCACATTATCGAGCTTAGGATTTTGGCTACAATTTCTAGCTTGACAGATGTACCCCCAATCTTTATAACTTTCTGTAGGCAGATTTGTAATCTTTCTCAAGAGTGGTTACCCAACCAAAGCTTTAGGCTAGTCGGAGAATTGATAATTACCACTTCCAGAAGATAGTTTTCTCGCTAAGTCATCCTAATTAACTAAGATAATTACCTCTTTGGTTAGAGATCGGCTAAAGTCGATTTAACGATCTCTACTAATTCAGCTTCAGACCAAGGTTTCAATAAGCAGCTATGCAGGTTTGCTTCTGTTTTTGCTCGTTCAATTGCTGAGTCATCAGCTTGACCGGTCAGCATGACTTTAACAATATTAGGAAATTCCTGATGGACGCGAATCAGAAACTCATCTCCCCTCATTCCAGGCATTAACCAGTCTGAGACAATCATCGTAATGTTGATTCCCTCTTCAGCGAGTTCTCTAATTACCTCTAAAGCTTCATCGGGGTCTTCAGCCATTTCATATACGTAGTCATCCCCAAAAGCCGCTTTTAGTTGCGCTCTCAGACTCTGCAATATCACTCTCTCATCATCAACACATAAAATAACTGGTTTAGACATTCTCTCACTCCTGAGTTAATTGTATAGAAGAAAAACAGTGAATTTAGTCCGGCCCGGTTCGCTTTCAACCTCGATTTTACCAGAATGCTTTTCGACAATTTTTTTGACAATATCTAGCCCCAAACCGCTACCTTCGCCTGGTGGTTTGGTAGTAAAAAATGGCTCGAATATTTTTGATTTTATATCTTCGGGGATACCCTTGCCGCTATCGGTAATGCTAATCATAGCCTGCTGTTGAAACTGATTTATATCGATCCTCAAAGTGCCGCGATAATTCATTGCTTGTAGGGCATTGTGAATGAGATTTGTCCAAACTTGGTTGAGTTCGTCTGGATAACATAGTACAGGCGGTAATTCCGCATAATTTCTAATTACTTCTATGCCTTGTTTGATTTGATTCTGATAGAGAGTTAAAATAGTTTCAATTCCCTCACTCAGGTTGGCAGGAACCATTTTCGCCGAATTGTCGTAACGGGCATAGGTTTTGAGGGCAAACACTACTTTCGAGGCGCGTTCTGTCGCGGTGTTGATGGTATCTGTGCCTCTTTTTAATTCGGAAAGTTGATAAGCTATTTCTACAATTGGCAAACTGTCAGGTTTTTTTAATAAAGGGATAAATGTTTCAATTTCTTGATAAACGCCCATGATTACGAGGCGATCGGCTATTATATCGGCGTTGTCGATCGCTAATTCTTCCAATCGTCGTTGCAAGCTTCTTCTGAATTGGCGCTCTTCTTTGGTTGATAATGAGATCTCTTGTTGAAGCGATCGCTGCAATAGTCCCAAAAAATCCTGCACTTCTTCTGGCGAGAGGGATTGAAACAGCGGCGGTAACTCTTCTAGGGTTTGATTCAACAATTTGGAAATATTTCCAGCAGAGGAACGAATTGCTCCCAAGGGAGTATTGACTTCATGGGCAATACCTGCAATCAATTGTCCCAAAGCTGCCATTTTTTCCGATTGAATCAGTTCTTCTTGGGTAGCTTTCAATTGTTGCAAGGTTATTGCCAATTCCTCATTAGTTTTGGCTAACTGAGCGTTTTTCTGTTCGAGACTCTTTTGCAAGGAACGTAAAGCCAAGTGCGTTTCTACACGCGCCAAAACTTCTTCTACCTGAAAGGGTTTGGTAATGTAGTCTACTCCGCCGACTGCAAAAGCTTTTACCTTATCGAGAACGTCATTGATGGCGCTGATAAATATTACCGGAATATCGCGAGTTAGTTCATCTGATTTTAGCTGTTGGCAGACTTCATAGCCATCCATTTCTGGCATCATAATGTCCAGCAAAATCAAATCTGGAATAGATTGGCGAATACCCGCAAGTGCCAACTTTCCACTGGGTACGGCTCGAACTTTGTAACCCTGTTCGTTCAAGATACCAACTAACAGGCGCAAGTTCGCTGGTGTATCGTCGATCGCTAAAATATTGGCTTTAAAATCGGTCATCGGTCATCGGTCATTGGTCAGTTGTTAGTTGTCAGTTGTCTCTAGTTAAGGAATTGTAGGTTGGGTTTCCTGGCTTCAACTCAACCTACGAAAACTATTAGCATCAATAATTAATGTCAAAACCTTGTCATATTGAAAATTGTCAATACAACTTTCAATGGCATTGGCAAGAGGAGCGTTTTGGGTACGAATTTGTTCTATTATTGTGGCAATTAAATCCAAATCGCCTTGAGGAATTGCCTCTTGCAGGTTAGCTACCCATTCCGCAGGTAGCGCTGCTATCGCCGCAGAAGTCAGTGTATTTGCCTCTTCATTTTTTGTTAGAGATGAATCTCTTTCAGATGAGTCTTCATAAACATAACGCACGCCGATATACTTGTGCATAGCATCAAATATTTCTGCCTCGCGGAATGGTTTTCGCATAAAGCCATCGCAACCGGCTGATAGCACAACTGCACGTTCTTCTTCTAAAACGCTAGCAGTTAAAGCAATCACAGCTGTCGCTTGACCTTTAGTACTTCCTTTAATATGTTTCGTAGCTTCATAACCATCCATTACTGGCATTCTCATATCCATCCAGATTAAATGAGGCTCCCAAGCATCCCAAATTTCAATTGCTTCTTTGCCGTTACTGGCTTCTTTGAGTTCAAAACCGAAGGGGTTAAGCAACTTGATTAATAATTGACGATTGCTCTGTTTATCATCAACTATTAAAATCCGATAGCGAGGTTGATTGGGTTCGAGGGCAATAACTCGCCGTTTCGGTTGTTTGCTTTCAATTTTGTTCTCTTCAACCACTTTCACTTCAATATCAAATTTGAACAGAGTGCCGTGACCTACCTGAGAACTGACGCTCATTTCACCGCCCATCAGTTGTACAAATTTGCGGCTGATTGGCAATCCCAAACCAGTTCCTTCTTGCGCTTCTTTGCCTGTTTTGCTTTGTACAAAAGCTTCAAAGATGCTATCTATTTCGTCTGGGGCAATGCCTGCACCCGTGTCTTCTACTTCAAATACTAATGTCCGATAAGATTCTTTTCCTTCGGTTTTGACTTTTGAATTTTGGCTTTTGACTTTTAAAGATACACCTCCCTCTTGGGTAAATTTGAGAGCGTTGTTGAGCAGGTTAATCAATACTTGGCGCAATTTTACTTCATCGGTTCGCACATATTGAGGCACATCGCCAATGCGCTCGAAAAGCAAGTCCAACTGCTTGTCATCAGCCTTCAGTTGGAACATATCTTCCAAGTCATCCAACATTCGATAGAGGTCGAAGTTTTTTTCGTTGATATTGGTGCGCCCTGCTTCAATTTTGGATAAATCGAGGACGTTGTTGATCAGGGTGAGGAGGTGTTCGCCGCTGCGGCTAATAATGCCGACATTTTCTACCTGTTCTGGGGGTAAGCTTTGCGATCGAGTCATGAGTTGAGCAAAACCGAGAATGGCGTTGAGGGGCGATCGCAATTCGTGACTCATGTTGGCAAGAAAGGTACTTTTTGCTTGGTTAGCAACTTCGGCTTTCTCTTTGGCTATAGCTAATTCTGCTGTGCGTTCTGTGACTTTTCTCTCTAGTTCTTCATGGCTTTTAATTAAGGCTTGCTCTGCCAGTTTGCGTTCTAGTTCTGCCGCTGCGCGTGCTGCAAAAATCTTCAATACCGACCGGGCACGTTCTTCTTGAAGTAAGGGTTTATCGTCGAGAATACAGATATGACCGATGATGTAACCTGAGTTACTCAATAGCGGTAAGCCTAGATAACTTTCGGCTTGCAGACTCACTAAATCTAGGTCTAGGGGAAAAAGTTGCTGGATGTGAGCAGGAAAGCAAACGATTCCTTCATTGACAACCCGCTCGCAGGGAGTGTTAGCTAAGTTATAGCTATAATCTTCAATAAATTTATCTCCAGCCCAGAATCCCAAGGCGTTAAGTCGCCTGCCTTGTTCATCTTCTAGGAGTTCTGTTACCATTGCATGGCGGATGTTTAAGGCAAATGCTAAATATTGAACAAAGAGAGGGAAAAAGTCTAGGGCACCGTTAACGGAAGCAGTACCTTTTACGAGAGCTTTAATGATGTCTTCAAGTTGTTTTTTGTCGCTAATGTCTTCAACAACGACTTGGAAGATAGGTTGATTGTCGGATGATGTTTGCAGCTTTGAAATCGTGAGATTTACCCAAATCAGATAACCTTCTTGATGAAGGAAGCGTTTTTCGATCGCATAGTTCGCAATTTCACCAGTGAGGAGTTTTTGCATCAATTCGCGTCCGCTGTCAATATCCTCCGGTGCAGTAATATCCGGGAACGATCGGGCTAGCAGTTCCTCACGGCTATAGCCGATCATCTCGGCCAGTTTTTGGTTAACCTGTAGCCATTTGCCATCAATGTTTAAATAAGCAAGTCCAACAGCAGTCTGCTCGAAAATTGTATTCAAAAGTTGTTCGCTTTCTCTGGCAGTTGCCCCTAAAATCTCGAAGTTACTCATAGATTTATTTATGGTTTCTTGTGATTCATTGTTCAATAGATATTTAGATGCACCTGATGGCTCTGGAGTTTTGTTACCAATACTGTCTTCAGGAAGTGTTTCCACTATATTATACGAAGGAGCGAGTCCTAGTAGATTTTCAAAAGGCGATTATAAAGAAATATAAAGCAAGTGGTTTTTAGAAAGTTTATCGTCTATAATATCTAAGTTTTATATCTAAGGTTACTCATCAGATGAATAGTGCGGGTAATTTTGACGTAGCAATTTTAGGAACGGGCTTTTCTGGTTCAATTTTAGGAGCGATTCTAGCTCGGCAAGGTTACAAAGTTCTGTTAATTGACGAGAAAGAGCATCCCAGGTTTGCGATCGGGGAAGCGACGATTCCCCAAACCACGATGATGATGCGGATAATTGCAGACCGCTACGATGTGCCGGAAATCGGGGCTTGCAGCACTTTTGAAGGAATGCACCAATATGTCACTTCCCATTGTGGTGTAAAGACAAACTTTGGTTTTGTGTATCAGCAAGCCGGACAGGCTCAAAATCCCCAAGAAGTTACTCAAAACATCATTCCGCACCTGCTCGTCGGCTATGATTCCCATTGGTTTAGGCAAGACGTAGACGCCTATTTACTGACTGTAGCGATTAAATACGGAGCTACCGTCCGACAAAATACGAACATCGTGGATTTGGCAATTGACGAAAGTAAGGTTTTCCTCAAAAGCGATCGAGGTGAAGAATTCTTTGGTCGCTACTTGGTAGACTCAACAGGATTCAAGTCGATCTTGGCTAAAAAATTCGACTTGCGCGAGTCTCCATGTCGCTTTAAAACGCACTCCAGGGCTTTGTTTAACCACTTCATCGGTGTCAAACCATACGACGAGTGTATTGACTCAAAGGCGGCTTGGGGCGTTCCCCAGGCTTGGCACGATGGCACAATGCACCACTTGTTTGCAGGTGGGTGGATGTGGGTGATTCCTTTTGGCAATCATCCAAAAAGTAACAGTCCTTTGTGCAGCATTGGGCTATCTCTAGATACCCGCCACTTCCCCAAAACTAACTTGACCCCGCAACAAGAATTTGACAGTATTTTGGCGAAATTTCCGGGTATTGCTCCCCAATTTAAGAACGCTCGGCCTGTCAGAGAATGGGTTTCAACAGACCGATTGCAGTATTCTTCCAAACGGTGTGTCGGGGACAGGTTTTGCCTGACAGCACAGGCGGCGGGGACGATTGATGCTCTTTTCAGTCGCGGTATGGCTAACACGGTTGACGGTTTATACGCCCTAGCAGGCTTGCTGCTCAAAGCCTTAGAAGACGACGACTTTTCAGCAGAACGTTTCGAGTATATCGATCGCTTGCAGCAACGATTGCTAGACTATAACGACCGACTGGTACATTGCTCTTTTATCGCCTTTTCTGATTTTGCCTTGTGGAACGCTTGGTATCGAGTTTGGAGCTTCGGTGGCTTGCTCAACGTCTTTAGAATTAAGAAAATGCAAGAGCGATACCAGGAAACAGGCGATTTAGCTTGTTTCTCTGGTTTAAATGACCCCCTCTATTTAGGTTCTCTTTGTCCCGACTTACAACGCTATGAGGAGTTGTTTGAGCAGGCGGCTTCTACAGTTGAGGCCGTTGGTGAAGGGCTATTGTCCCCCAAAGAGGCGAGTGATAAAATTTTGAATTTATTTAAGCAATCTGATTTTGTTCCTTCTAAGTTTGAGTTTCATTCAGCCCAACGCCACTTCAACTGCCAATTTAATTTTGACGATATAGTCAATATTTTTGCCTGGAGCAAATCGCCTATGCCAGAGCTTCAACAACTTTGCTTCTGATTAGACCGTAATGTGATTTAAACCAAATGAGATCGCTGTCTACCAAGCTAACGATCGCGATCGGTACTTTCAGCAATCGCGCCGCAATCGCCGTTATCCGGTCAAAAGCTCCATCCGGCGGTGTATCCAGAATTTCATAACGGTGCAAGGCTTTCAGGCGATCGGTTTCATTCTCCGGAATAAGTTTTTGATTATACATATTTTTATTGTCTGTGACGGGGAGGTTTCTACCATCATAAACGATTAGCAATTTTTAACAAGCTATTTCTTATCTTTGTTAGTTCCCTTTTCTGACACCAGACAAACTAAATTGTCACTTTTGTGCGTCACTGATTTCTATTTTAGTGACTGTTATTTTATGATTTTTTAACACTTGAATTTTTCTTATTCAGAAACCCGGTTTCTCTAAATTCAGAAACCGGGTTTCTCTAAGAAACCGGGTTTCTGGGTTTCTGCTAAGCTAATGCTCCTACGGCGACTTTCAACAAACCTTCAAACAACTTCATTCCATCTGTTCCCCCCAACATCGGATCTGACGCTCTTTCTGGGTGAGGCATCATCCCCAGCACATTTCCTTTAATATTACAAATACCTGCAATATTATTTAACGAACCGTTGGGGTTTTCGCCCTCGTAGCGGAACAGCACTAGATCGTTATCTTCCAACTGTGCCAAAGTATCGGCATCGGCGTAGTAATTGCCCTCGCCGTGAGCGATCGGCAGAGTAATTACCTGTCCAGTTTGGTAAAGTTGCGTCCAAGGCAGATTAGTGCGTTCGACACGCAGGGAGACGCGATCGCAAATAAAATGCAAATCCCGATTTCGCACCAGCGCCCCTGGCAATAAACCCGCCTCCGTCAGCACCTGGAAACCATTGCAAATTCCCAGCACCAGCTTACCTTTATTTGCGTGTTCTACTGTAGCTTTCATCACCGGGGAGAAACGAGCGATCGCACCGCAACGCAAATAATCCCCATAGCTGAAACCGCCCGGAATCACCACTACATCTAAATCTGAGATATCAGTTTCTTCATGCCAAACCATCCGCGTCGGTTGGGCGAGCAAATCGCGGGTGACATAAGCAACATCGCGATCGCAATTTGAACCCGGAAAAACTATCACCCCAAACTTCATCCCTTTACCCCCGCAGCTTCGGACAGCTGAGTCAATTCAAAGCAATAATTTTCAATAACTGGATTTGCCAGGAGGCGATCGCAAATAATATCCAATTGCTGCCGCGCCGCATCTTCCGACTCAGCATCCAGCGTCACTTCGACATATTTACCAATTCTCACCTGTTCCACATTGTCATAGCCCATGTGTTTCAGTCCAGACTGTACTGCCACACCAGCCGGGTCTAAAACCGAAGGCCGCAGAGTAACATAGATTCGAGCCTGATATTTCAACACAACCGTTTTCTCACCAATAAAGATCTAGAGGGTGCAGCCTCCCTATTTTAATGTTGCATAGGGTTATGGTTGTGAACCTAACTGAGCTAGCGTAGAAAAAGGCACGGGTTGCGATCGTAACCAGAATCAAGGATGAAACCACAACACACTCGCAGTCAAAGACGAATTTTGAATCTGCTGAAGAACCTCAACCAAGGCATTTCAGCTCAGGATATATATATGGAACTGCGTAACCAGAACCAGGGAATGGGTTTGGCGACAGTTTACCGTGCCTTAGAATCATTAAAACGGGAAGGCGCGGTGCAGGTGCGGATGTTACCCAACGGCGAATCCCTTTACAGTTTGGCACACCAAGACAAACATCACTTGACCTGTCTTGAGTGCGGCAGATCCGTTTCCCTAGATAAATGTCCCGTCCAGGAACTAGAAACCCAACTGCACCGATCGCACCAGTTTAAAATTTTCTATCACACACTGGAATTTTTTGGGCTTTGCAACCAATGTCAAGAAGGGGCTAGGGGTTAGGGGTTAGGGGCTAGGGAAAAGAGGGGGAGTGGGGGAGTGGGGGAGCGGGGGAGTGGGGGAGTGGAAGAATAAATCTTTCCCTTTCCCCTTTTCCCTTTTCTCTTTCCCTTTTCCCTCTCCCTCTTCCCTCTTCCCTAACCCCTAACCCCTAGCCCCGACGCCCTCTTCCCCAGTCTACTTGTAATCGTTTTTACCAATATCTCCGACAATCGATCGCATTCCTTCCAAAGTAGCCGGAATACTGCGCGGGTCGAGAAACATTACCTTACTGCTGTCGCTGCTGCCAATTTTTTGACCCATATCCAAATAATTCTGAGCCAGTAAAAACTGAAGCGCTTCGTGGGCTTGTGGGTCAGAAGCAAGAGTTTTAGCCACAATTTGCAGCGCCTCAGCGGTAGCTTGAGCTTTGAGGACTTGCTGCTGACGTTCCGCTTGCGCTTTCAGAACGATCGCCTTTTGTTGGGCTTCCGCCTCCAAAATAGCAGCTTTTTGACGAGCTTCCGCATCCAAGACTTGCGCTTCTGCCTTACCTCTAGCAGAGTTGATTGCAGATTCCCGTTCGCCTTCAGACGTGAGAATAGCCGCCCGTTTTTTACGTTCCGCAGACATCTGCAATTCCATCGATTCCTGCACTGCCCTAGAAGGAATAATATCCCGCAGTTCCACCCGCGTTACTTTGACGCCCCAAGGATCGGTAGCTTCATCCAAGTCTCTCAACAAAATTTCATTAATTTCCGATCGGGCTGTAAAAGTTTGGTCGAGTTCCAGTTTACCCATTTCAGACCGAATTTGAGTCAACACCAAATTCACCATCGCTGACTGGAGATTTTCCACTTTGTAGTAAGCTTTCTCCAAGTCGAGAATGCGCCAGTAGACGACCGCATCGACAGTGATAGCAACGTTGTCGCGAGTGATACATTGTTGAGGCGGAATATCGAGAACTCTTTCCCGGATAGTTTGTTGGTAAGCGATTCTTTCGTAAACGGGAATAAGGTAATTGAGACCGGGCGTAAGTTTTTTACCGTTATATCTACCTAATGTTTCGACTAAAGCTTCCTCTCCTTGCTTGATAATTCTGATACCCGTGAGTCCCGGTACGCCCAGAAACACACATATCGATACAAGCAAACCAAATATGTCCATTTTGAAACTCCTTATTTTAGATATATCAAAACCTATGAATTCAAAAGGTTTTCTGGCAAAACAATCAGGGTTGTGCCTATTCGTCCTACAACATAAACTTTTTGGTTAGGAGCGATCGCCTGTTGTTCATCCCCACAACGCGCTCGCCAAGAATTACCTTCGTATAGCACCCGCCCCGTCTCTCCCACTGGAATTTCCGTAATTGTCTGCGCCTCGCTCGCATCCTGAATAGAGCGTACTTTACGCTTAGGCAGGAAACGACGCGAGACAAAAATCAAAGCCGTGGAAAGTCCTAACCAAATGAGTACCTGCCATTGAGGCGATCGCACAGCCATCGAAAGCAGAGCTACCATCAGGGCGCTCAGTCCCATCGCAAAAGACGTAAAAGCCGTAGGGATAAATAATTCCACCGAGCAAAGCGCCGCCCCCACCACTAACCATAGCAAAGTGGGGCTGAGCCCAAGTGATAATACTATATTTGCAGCGATAGGAGCCAGAAACCGAATTATTGACAGACTTAACAAGATATTCATATTCCGGCCTGTAAATTTACAAAAGGTAGGGTGAACTACTAGACAAGAGCCAGGTACGATGGAGAGGGTGTTCTACATTGGTTTACTACAACATTTAACAGCTAGATTTCCCTTGATGTGGTTGCAAATTCTCTTTCCCCGCTCTGATTTAAGGTTTTTTTTATAAAATTTCTCAATTATGAGCAGTTCCGAGCCGCCGTTTCATCGCTATCTTTGGGCATCTGACCCAGCATCAGCGCTTCTGGGAACTGGAGAGCTAGTACAAGGCAGATATCAGGTTGTTGCACCCCAAATTTGGTTAGATACACAACCGGAACTGCCGCCTGAAGTTCCCCAGGAATTACCTGAAGAGATTTTCCCTTACCTGCGCCTATTCCCTTTGCGCCTGCACATACCGGAAGTTTACGGTTTGGCTGTGGTTGGAGAACCCCCAGACACAACTAAGGTAACACTGCTAGAAAACGCGCCCATAGACGAGGACGGAAATCTTTATCCGCATATTGTGGAAGCTTGGGAGCGGGTTAATCCAGTGCGACGGGTTTACTGGCTGTCGCAAATTCTGGAATTGTGGACGCCATTATCGGAATTGGGAGTAGTTTCCAGCCTGCTAGTGCCAGAAAATGTGCGCGTGCAAGGTTGGCGGGTATGGTTGTTGGAATTGTACGCGGATACGTCGCATTTACAAGAAGCAGCGTCTTTACAGGATCTGGGAGAGTGCTGGATTGATTGGATTGGGACAGCAGCAGATCCAGTATCCGATCGACTGCGAGAAATCGGCCAGCAAATGTGTAGCGACGAAGTAGAGTTGGAGGAAATTGCCACTCAAATCAATCGCCTGCTTCTAGAGCAAGCCGCCCAGTTTCCCTTACGGTTGCAAGTGGCTGGGGCAACCGATGTGGGGCCAATGCGTAAAAGCAACGAAGACAGCTGCTATCCCACAAATGTAGATATCGAAAATCGCCACAATTCGCCAAACGATCGCTTGATTCCTTACTTAACTCTAGTTTGCGATGGCATTGGCGGTCATGAAGGAGGTGAGGTAGCCAGCGACATGGCACTGCAAACCCTCAAACTCCAACTGCGGGCGCTACTGATGGAAGTGAGCGAACAAACAGAAATCGTGCCGCCAAACTTAGTTATAGACCAACTGAC
The DNA here is from genome assembly GCF_014696265.1 of Aerosakkonema funiforme FACHB-1375. Taxonomy (GTDB): domain Bacteria; phylum Cyanobacteriota; class Cyanobacteriia; order Cyanobacteriales; family Aerosakkonemataceae; genus Aerosakkonema; species Aerosakkonema funiforme_A. Next base: position 11,839 of record NZ_JACJPW010000168.1, read on the forward strand.
GGCAATTATTCGGGTGGTGAATAACATGATTTCCACCCAGAATGACGCTCAAGGACGGGAGTTACGGCAACGAATGGGGACAACTTTGGTGATGGCCCTCCAGTTGCCGCAAAAAATTGTGACAGCAGATGGGAAAGAGTTGGGGAATGCCCACGAACTCTACATTGCTAGTGTTGGTGATAGCCGCGTCTACTGGATATCGGCTGATTATTGCCAGCAACTGACTGTGGATGATGATGTGGCTACCCGCGAAGTTCGGATGGGTCGCAGTCTCTACCGCGAAGCGCTCAAGCGAGTCGATGGCGGTGCTTTGACTCAGGCGCTGGGTATGCGAGATGCCGAAGTTCTCCGTCCCACAGTACGGCGATTTATTGTGGAAGAAGATGGTCTGCTGCTGCTGTGTTCTGATGGTTTGAGCGATCGCAGCTGGGTGGAAAAATCCTGGAAAGATTATGCAAAGCCCATTCTTAAAGGTAGGCTTTCCCTGGAAGCCGGTGTGGAATTTTTGATCGATCTGGCTAACGAAAAGAACGGTCACGACAATACATCAGTAGTAATTACTTGCTGTCTCCTTTCTCCAGAAGCGCCAGTACTCTTCGACCCCAGAAAGGCAGAGCCAGAGACTACAGCACTAGATGATACAGCCCCTATGGAATGGGAATTGACAGAGGCTTCCAAAGCGCTTCTGTACGCTGATTCGGCAACCGCTCCTGACGACGAACCTGTTAGTGTTGGCACTCGGCAGCCGCAAATCTGGGTGGCTGTATTGGGGGTTGTTGTACTGCTCATCTTTGGTTTGGCAGCATATGGCGCTTGGCGAATCCTAAACTCACAAAATTCCCAACCGCAACCACCGACTCAAGAAGAATCGCTCTAAGTGGGAGTGGGGGAGTGGGAGAGGGGGGAGTGGGGGAGTGGGGGAGTGGGAGAAAATTGTTGT
>NZ_JACJPW010000169.1 GCF_014696265.1 Aerosakkonema funiforme FACHB-1375
ATTGATAGAATAATTGCAGTTGCCCTCCATTTGATCGATCCTCAACATTTAAGAAATTGGTTCACTCGTTGCTGTTACTGTACCTCATAACAGCGGGAACCGCTGTAAATGCAGCTTCCGTAGCTGTGAGCGGCAATGGGGCTTCAATTCAAGTGCAAGGACGGCAAATATCCCTACGCGATCGCTCAAGAATCTTAACCATCAGCGAAGGGAACGAACAGGTAGGAAATTTAACTGTTTTTGCTACAGATGCTATAGAATTAACAGATCTCGAACCCCAAGGTGATTTTCGCAGCGGTTTATTTGCTTTAGTGAATAAAGGAGCTAGCGGAAACGGCGGCAATTTAACGGTACAAGCCAATAATTTAATTGTAAATGGAGGAGAAATAAATGCTTCTACTTTGGGTGATGGGAATGCAGGCAACCTTTCTATTCGTGTTGGAGAATTGATTAAATTAACTGGTACTGAAAGCCCAAATAATTCTTTTAGCGGTTTGTTTGCCCAAGTATACCCAGGTGCAACTGGAAAGGGGGGAAACTTAGATATTGAAACAAGACAATTGGCGATCGAAAAAGTAGCGCAAATATCAACCACTACTGCTGGCGATGGGCAAGGTGGAAACCTTACCGTTCGTGCTTCCGATTCAGTAGAAGTGATGGGAACAACATCTGATGGATTTTTTGCAAGTGGGATCTTTGCACAGGCACAAGGTACGAAAAATAGCGGTAATATAATAATTGAAACAGAGCGCTTAATCCTAGCAGATGGAGGAATAATATCAACTGCTACTTCTGGAGTTGCCAATGCAGGAGATTTACAAATAAAAGCTTCTGAGTTAGTCGAAGTAAGGGGAAGTAGTGGCATATTTAGCCAACCTGACTATACAACCAATGATAATAACGAAATTGTGCCAGCAACGGGAAATGCTGGTAATTTAACTATTGAAACCAAAAATTTGTTAGTGCAAGATGGCGGACAAATATCAACTGCGGCATTATTAGGAAATGGTGGCAATTTGACTGTCCGCGCTTCGGAATCTATCCAATTAATAGGAATATCACCTGGAGATTTTCCTACGCCCAGTGGTTTATTTACTCAGGTTGAGCCAATCCGAGGAGAAGATGGCGCGGTTTTAGTACCAGCAACGGGAACGGGAGGAAGTTTAAATATTGAAACAAGACAATTAATAGTGCGAGATGGAGCGCAAGCATCAGCTGGTACTCGTAGTGAGGGACAGGGAGGAACTTTAACCGTAAATGCCTCTGAATCAATCCAATTAATTGGAAGTCAAGGAGGGTTTACCAGCGGTTTATTAGTTCGCAGTCGAGATGGTTCTGGTAATGCTGGAAATTTGGATATTAATACTCCAAATTTGATAATTAGTAATGGCGCTACGGCTACTGTAAGCAGCAGTCAAGCTTCAGGAACTGCGGCTGCTGGCAACCTGACAGTTAATGCTGATAATATTCAATTGGAAAATGGAATTATTACAGCTGAAACTAAATCAGGACAGTTTGGCAATGTTGAGTTAGTAGCTAAAAACATTATCTTGGGTAACAATAGCGAAATTACTACTTCCGCTACAGGTACAGCTACTGGAGGTAATATCAACATTGATACAGAAAATTTGGTTGCTTTCCCTGGTGGAAATAGCGATATTAAAGCTAATGCAGAAGAGAATTTTGGCGGTCGAGTAACGATTAATACCCAAGGAATTTTTGGTACAGAATACCGTAATGAACCAACTCTATTCAATGATATTACAGCTAGTTCTAGCCTTGGGCCTCTGTTTAGCGGTACTGTACAAATCAATACGCCAGATGTTGACCCCGCGAATGGAATTGCTCGTTTACCGCAGAATACTGCTCCTCCAAGGATTCCGCAAGGTTGTAGAGCAACTGGAAGGGGAAACAGATCTGGATTTTTTGTTACTGGTTTAGGTGGAGTACCGCCTAGCCCTAACGATGTCCTAAATAGGGACGCTTTTTGGGATGATTTGCGACATTTACAAGCGGTAAATCGTCCTATTTCCGCCCAAGTTCCGCAACAGAAAAAAGCTGATTCTGTGCCAATGGTGGAAGCTTCTGGGTGGCTAATTAATGATAATGGCGAGGTGGTTTTAGTAGCCCAATTGCCTAATTCAAAGCCAGATATTTCTTGGCTAAGTGCTAATAACTGTGTAGCAAATCCTAATCAATAAAATCTATAGATATAAAGAACATGATACCTTTCACTAAGCGCATTTTAAAGTTATTTCTTTTAATAGCATTGGGCTTGATTTCAGCTATTGCTATGCAATTTTTTCCAATGGCGATCGCTCAACCACCTACTGCCCAAAGTTCTATTACAAATAACGCCCAAGTTGCCCCTGAAGATTGGCTCCAACGAGGTAGAGAAACCTATCAGAATGGTCTGTATGCTAAAGCAGCTGAATATTGGCTAAATGCTGCCAATTTATATCAAAGAGATAAATTAAACTTAGCTTTGGTTTGGAACTACTTATCCTTAGCTTATCAGCAATTAAATCGCTTCGATGAGGCGAAAAATGCAATTTCTACCAGTCTTGACTTACTGGCTGCAAATCAAAATACAGATACCACTGCACAAAGACAACAAATACTAGCGCGATCGCTCACCACTTCAGCGCGTTTGGAATTGGCTAACGGACAAGCAGAAAATGCCTTAGATAGCCTTAAACAAGCCGAAGCTATTTATAAACAAATTGGTGATATGCCTGGAGTTATAGGTAGCCAAATTAATCAAGCTCAAGCCTTGCAAGCATTAGGACGTTATCGACGAGCATTGCAGACATTAAACCAAGTAGAAGAAACCCTAAAAAAGCCAGAAACTTTTAATACGCAATTAGATCCTTTAATTAAAGCTACTAAATTATACAGTTTAGGAAATACCCTGCAAGTGGTTGGCGATTTAGAACATTCTTGGTGTGTTTTCCAAGATAGCTTGGCGGTAGCTGAACAGTTGCAGAATTCTCAACTTATCGGTGATATTTATCTCAGTTTGGGCAATACAGCACGCGCTTTCGGTAGGAGAGTGGAAGACCTACAAGGGCTAAATAGCCAACAAAAACTGCCTTTAACGATACCGAAAAATTGTCAAAAGCCACCCCAAGAAGATACCGCTTTAGGTTTTTATAAACAGGCGGGAGAATGGTATGAGAAAGTAGCTGAAACAGAATCTTTTTCCGACTCAACACGATTACAAGCACAACTAAATTATTTAAATATTTTGGTGAGTGTATTGTCAACTGAGGCATGGAAAGATAGTTGGCCCAATTATTTAGCGGAAGTCGATAAATTATGGCCAAATATTTATGATAGAATTAATAGTTTACCTCCTAGTCGTCAAGAAGTGTATGCAAAAATTAACTTAACTAAAAATTTAATTTTACTCAATAAAAAATCTAGTTTTAATCAACCTTGGTCGATAATTGACCAGTTATTACAACAAGCGATCGCACACGCTAAAAATTTGGAAGATCCTAAAGCACAAACATACGCTCTTGGTACTTATGGGTGGCTATACGAAGAACAAAAAAACTATGGAGAAGCTCAGAAATTTACCGAACAAGCTTTAAGTTTAGCCAATGAAATTCAAGCACCGAATATTAAGTATCAGTGGGAGTGGCAGTTGGGGCGAATATATGCAGCGCAGGAAAATTTAAAGGATGCGATCGCTGCTTATGAAAAAGCACTTGAAACTATAAATGTGGTACGTAAAGGTTTGGTAGGTATCCCATTAGACTTGGCTGGAATCAACTCAGATATTCAATTTTATTTTCGGGATAATGTCGAACCTATTTATCGGGAAGCAGTTGACTTAGTGTTGCGCTCTGAAAATCCCGATTTAGAAAAAGTCCGTCAATTAATTGACAATCTGCAAGTAGCTGAATTGGAAAACTATCTCCAATGCTCTTTGCAAAACGCCAATTTTTTGGAAATCGAACAAATTCCTCACACCACTGAAGTAGTAGTTATTTATCCTATTCTTCTCAACGATCGAATTGAAGTTATTTTTTCTTTACCGAGTGGAGCATCAACTAATCGCTTCTTACATCGCTATACATCTGTTGATACGCCAAAAACTAAAGTAGAACAAACTCTTAAAGAACTACGGCGGCAACTAGAGTTAGAATTTCCTGACAGCAAAGCTAGGAAATTATCCCAACAAGTATATGACTGGATAATTCGTCCAGCCGAAAAAGATTCACTTCTAGAGCCAACCAAAAATCAAACTTTAGTTTTTGTTCTGGATGGGCTATTGCGAAATATACCAATGGCAGCACTGTACGATGGAAAAGACTACTTGATAGAGAAATTGTCGAGGATCACGGAATTTGACCTCGATCTCAGGATAAGTGACCGTCAGAGAAACGAGCCGTAAGTAAGGCAGAGAAAGGATTCTAGCCATGTAGTATGGGATAGAAGTGGCATCTCACGCTATTTGACCGCTGTGGCGTATCACGATATTTGACCGCAATGGATGTAAAATGCGTGCAAGTGTAGGTAAAGAGGGTTGCTGATGGAGAATCCTAGCCCGCCGAATGGGGATCGAGCAGATGAGGAGATGAGCTCACGACTAAGGTTGAAGCTGCCCAATGCACAAGCACAAGAAGAATGCTTGCCGTTGTTAGATGTCTCGCCGATTGAGCAGCGCCGGATAGAGGTAATTCAGCAATTATTGGCAGCGCAAGGCACAGAACATTATGGAACGGTGCAACGCAAGGCAGCTTGCACATTAGGAATCAGCGTGCGGAGTTTACGACGGCTGATGCGATCGTGGCAAGAAGACGGGCTTTGCGGTTTGTGCCGAAAGACGCGCTCGGATCGGGGCGTGCAGAAAATCAGTTCTCAATGGCAAGAGTTTATTATCAGAACATATCGCCAAGGCAATCAAGGCAGTCGGCAGCTCACTCCCGCGCAGGTGGCCGTGAGAGTAAAAGCGCGGGCGCAGGAATTGGGGGTAGAAGACTATCCGAGCCGCGCTACGGTGTATCGGGTGCTTCAGCCATATTTGGAGAAACAGCAGCAAAAGCGCTCGCTAGGGTGGAAAGGGTCGCGACTAATCGTCAAGACCAGAGAAGGAATAGAAATAGCAGTCGAATACAGCAATCAAGTGTGGCAGGCAGACCATACAAAAGTAGATGTACTGGTAGTAGACAGCAGTGGAGAAATCTTAGGAAGACCGTGGCTAACCACAGTAATTGATGCCTACTCCCGTTGCATCATGGGAATACACTTAGGCATAGAAGCACCCAGCGCCCAAATAGTCACCCTAGCCTTACGCCATGCCATATTGCCCAAACAGTACAGCAGTGGCTACGAACTAAACCAACAATGGGGTACATATGGATTGCCAAAATACCTCTACACCGATAGCGGCAAAGACTTCCAATCTCAGCATATCGAGCAAGTAGCAACCGAACTAGGCATCGTCTGCTGTCGAAGGCGACGACCATCAGATGGAGGCATCGTCGAAAGACCATTTGGGACATTCAACAGCGAGCTATTCTCAACATTGCCGGGATACACGGGTTCCAACATCAAAAATAGACCCAAACAAGCCGAAAAAGAAGCCTGTTTGACACTGATACAGCTAGAAAAATTACTCGTGCGATACATAGTCGATCGTTACAACCAAAGCATCGACGCACGTATGGGCGGACAAACCAGGCTCGGACGTTGGGAAAGCGGGTGTATTGCACAACTGCCACTATTGGGAGAAAGAGAACTCGACATTTGTCTGATGCGACGAGCGCGGCGCACCGTATATCGAAGTGGTTACATCCAATTCGCCAACTTAATCTACCAAGGAGAACATTTAGCTTCCTACGCAGGAGAATCAGTAGTAGTGCGGTATAATCCGCGAGATATAACTACCGTATTGATTTATCAACAACAGGGAGCCAAAGACGTGTTTTTAACTCGTGCCCACGCCCAAGGCTTAGAAACAGAAACATTATCCCTAGCAGAAGCCAGTGCCATCAGTGCCAGACAGCGAAAAGCAGGGCAAGCCGTCACCAACCAATCGCTACTTCTAGAAGTACGCGCTAGAGACATAGCGCTAGATAGCATTCAAGCCCAGAAAAAGAGACAGCAACAACGCTCTCCCATCGAGAAGACACCAAAAGCTCAAGCCACAGAACCATTGTCAGGCATTGTGCCAGAAACACTACCATTATCAAATCCGATCGCACTTGAGTCACACATACCAGCAGAAATAGTGAAAACCCAAAAGCCCGTTCCCAAAGTGCGCGTGTTTGATTACGAACAACTCAAACAGGAGTACGGCGTATGGCGCAAGTAAATACCCTGCCAGAAATCATCATACCGCCGCGTTTGGTGAGAACTGATATAGACCAAGATGAAATGCACGCAGCCATAGTGCGACTACAGCGCCGTTGCATTGTAGAGTTAGAGCAAATGCAACAGCTTCATCAGTGGCTAGACAACAAACGTTTATCGCGTCAAGCCTGCCGAGTGATTGGAGAATCGCGTACAGGCAAAACTTTTGCCTGTGATGCGTACCGTCTGCGGCACTTAGGCACTCAAGAAAATGGAGAAGCTCCCAAAGTACCCGTACTTTATTGGCATTGCCCTCCCGAATGCACACCCCGCGAATTATTTGTCGGCATCTTAGACTATTTGCAGTATCAAATTACACGGGGTACAGTTGACGAAATCCGCGCTCGGGTTTACCACATCCTCAAAGCCTGCCAGGTAGAAATGATCGTCCTGGATGAAGCGCACCGCTTGCGTCCCAAAACCTTTTCAGAAGTAAGCGATATTTTTGACCAATTAAGAATAGCAGTCGTGTTAGTCGGAACCGATCGCCTCGATGCAGTAGTCCGACGCGATGAGCAAGTGCATCATCGCTTCATGGCCTGCCATCGGTTTCATCGCTTAAATGCGGCACAACTGGAAGAAACCACAGCGATATGGGAAGAATACGTTTTAAAGTTACCCGAGTCCTCAAATCTTGGTAGTGAAAAGATGCAATTGGTTTTAGGACAAGCAACACGCGGCTACATCGGGCTATTAGATATGATTCTCCGAGAATCAGCTATCCAAGCCTTAAAGCAAGGACAGCCGCGCATTGATTTAGCAACCCTAACGCAAGTAGCCGCAGAATATCGATGAAACCATATACTCCTTGGGTATTTCGGGTTCAACCCTACCCAGGAGAAAGTTTTGGTCATTTCTTAAGTCGGTTTCGACTCGCCAACCAACTCAGTAGCAAAGGATTAGCAAGAGTACTAGGTTTAACCGAGAAAACAGTAGCTTTTTGGGAAGTACCATCGCGATTGCGATCGCCCAACCATCAACAACTCTCACTATTAGCACCATTAGTTGGATTAGACATAGAACACCTAGCAGCCATGCTGCCACCACCTCGTCCACAAATGTACCTAGCGACAAGGTTGTGTGCCGCCTGTTATCGGGAAGCACCAGCCCACAAAGTAGCTTGGCAATTAGTCGCTAACCCCAACTGCGATCGTCATCAATTAAACTTGTTATCAGCTTGTCCGGTATGCGGGACTTGTTTTGAATTACCCGCTCTGTGGGAAAAAGGCTGCTGTGGAGAATGCGGTTCGCCCTTCGAGCAGATGGTTATTTACCAACAGCCTTCGCTTTCAACCCAGAAGTGATTAGCCCAGCAGCTTAAGTGTCCAGGTAATTTCCCGACCACCACAAGGTTCATGAGTGATTTGAAACTGCTGTTTGAGATGCTTAAGGAGCGCTTCTTGCTCCAGGATCGAAGCAGAGTAATTCCATTGACCCGGAGTAAGTCGTTTGCCGATCGTAGCCCTCTCTAGTTCAATTCGATCTCGACCGAAGCTAGCACAAGCAGCCTTAAAAGCAGGCATGAGTTGGTCAATCTGCGCTTCAATGACTCTAGACTGGATGCGGAGGTCGATCATGGCTTCCATAATTTCGGTAGGTGAAAGCTTTGAGTGTTCCGCTTCAAAACCAGCAGCAGAATGGTAGGAAGTGAAAGAATCAGGAGTGGTCATCGTGGCAGTCAAAAATAATCCCCAGTTGTTGTGTCCAAAAAATACTACAACAAAAAGTGCAATGTGAGGTAGCCGCCAGATGTACGTGCGATGGCAACAAAAAGGTAAAAAAAAGGTGCTGTACGCTTATGTATGTTCGGGAGAGCGGATCGATGGTCAAGTCAAAAGCCGCACATTAGCATATTTAGGCAGCATCGCCCCAGATGCCATCGAACGAGCATCAGCCAGAGCCGAATTTTGGTACCAAGTCACAAGCAACCTAGAAAAACTATCGCAATCGAGTCAGCTAACAGAAGAGGAACTGACCAAACTCACGATTGCGATCGCACAAAAAGTGGAGCCAGTAGAAGTTATAGCGCTTCGCGCTCTTAATAGGGAATAGGGAATAGGCGCTCTCCAATTCTGGGCAGCATGAAGCAAGGCTTACTTAAACAAGAGTGCGATCGACAAAAGCTTGCAGTCCTTGTTCATCACGACTCTTACCCTTAAGTTGATTATGGCGTTCAGACAACTGATGATGTTGATTATGTTCATCAATCGCCGAACGAGAGAGTTGAAAATAACGACGAACAGCCGGACGATTGCAGCCTGTGAGCCGGAAAATCAAAGACTCAGAAATAAACCATTTTTGCTCAGGCTCCACTGCCTGCTCGTTAAACTGCATCACAGCTCGAGCAGTGCGATCGATCTTCTGGAGAGCGCGACCTTTCAGGTTACTCCCATTCTCTTGATTTGATATAGAGGCAGATATTCGAGGTTTTTGAGATTTTCTTTGAGCCTCTGGTTGACTATTGGTAAGCGAGTCAGAAGACGGCATATCTGAAGAAGCTTGGTCAGAATTAAGATGACCAATTAAAGCAGTAACTTGTTGCAACTGTAATTCCAACTGAGCAATTTTAGCGGCTAATTGATATGTAGTAGGAGCCTCTAAAACAGGCTCCGATACCTCTTCAACAGAGCTAGATTCTGCTGCGAGCGAATCAGCTTCAACCACAGAAGATGCCATTTGAGAACCAGATTCTGCCGCAGCAACTGACATCTGTTCAACACCAGACAAACTACGTCGAGCTAATCGGAGAATAGCAGGTAAAGCATCTTCAACAGCCAGCCCTAAATGAGAAGCGATCGCCTGAAAATCCTCCCATACCTCCCCTTCAAGAGTAAGATGCAATGGCTCGCTAACCCCTAATCTTAGTACATCTGTACCGTCGCCCGTCTGCTGCTCCTTCGTTTCTCCACTTCGATCGTCATCATCAGCACGAGCGATCGCAATATTAGTGCAACTATCAATCCCAGCATCAGAAGCATCAGAAGCATCAGTAGCGCGAGCGATCGCAACCCCATCAGAGGCACTCTTGACACTGAGTAACTCATAAGCAGCAATCAGACCGGAATAACTAACATCCGGGATAACCGACGCAAAAAACTTCTTAATCGAGCGCTGGAGCAAAGGACGGCAGATATATTCAATCTGATTAGGAGCCTCATACCGCAGTCGTTTCATCGCCGTCCAACGATGATAGCGCAAATGTTCGATCGCCCCAACAATCAAGCGACTATCTAACAGCGTCGTAATCCTTGCCACAGGTGACAACTGATGGCTGAAAAGCAACTGATGCGGCTCGTCAGTAAGTTTGAAAATACCAGACTTAATCAGAGAAGCAACACTACGGCCAGTCACAGCCACTAAACCCGTCGCCAACGGCCCAAAATGGGGACTGCTCAAAAGTTGCTGGCAGATAGCCAGATAAACATCCAAATTAATCGCGCCCTTGCTGTCACTGTCACTGTTTAACAGTTGATGAGAAACCACATCAGAGTCAACCCCAGATTCACCGTCAGTAGAAAAGTAATCGTCTTCGTCTTCGTCTGTATGGCCATTGTTACCGTGGCCATCGATCCGGGTGTGGTTAGAGATCGGGGTGTGGCGATCGAAAGTTGGTTGAGATTGATGAAAAGACGGGGAGACGCTCTGACACGGGGAAATTTTTTCAATATCAACCACGGGTTTTGACCCCACCCGATCGATCGCTGCTTCCTTAGTAGTTTTAGTAGTTATAGTTATAGCTTCATTGCTTTGGGAGCGTACAATAGCGCTCTGCACGCTACCAGAGCCAATCACAGCAAAAGAGTTAGAGAACACAGCAGAAGGCTCACCATCATCTGTGTAGTCCCCAACAGCATCTGGGTTCTCGACAACAGTTGCCACCACAGTTGGCACAGCCGGAAAAGCCATTGCCTCCACAAGAGTGCCTTCTGCTCGCCCTGGAAGAGAGGTTTGAAACACCTGTAAAACTTTCACCCCCGGTCGCTCCAAGAGAATGCCCTGGCGCTTACCACCTGTCGCTGCAATTACCTCATCCGCAATTTGATAAACCATATAATTGAGCGTACTATTGCGGTCTTCATGAGCCATGATGACTTTTGTATATAAATCATCCTTCAAACCCGGTGGAGCATAGAAAAAAGTAGCCAAACAATTGTATACAGCCCGCATCCGATGAGTCGTAGGCCGCATTTCTCCTTCCACCATTTGAATCGTCGGCACCAAGTCACAAAAAGTGCGAATTACCTGACAACGAACATCATTTTTGTAAGAGTCCAGCAAATCCCGGTTAGTGTCATCCACCAGAAACAATTCCCTCAGACGGCTGACGCCATTAATAATGCGATCTGCTTCAATCAGAGTTGGAATTTCCACCGCTGCCAACTCCTTTCCCCTAGTTTTGAGTTGCCCCGTAAACCATACACTGTACGCCGTACAACGAGAAAACTCAGCCGTCACCAAAATTTCCGAAACCCTGCGACCAGTCAGAACCACCAAAGCCGCCGCGATATCGGAATAGATCGAAGCCTCCAGACCAGAATGCAGCAATCTCTGGGCCCTAGTCACAATTTCAAACGGGCGATCGAGAAACCCACGATTACTCACCCGTTCGAGCAATCGTAACTGGTTGCGTTGATTATGGCGATCGACAACCTCTTGTGGAGGCTTGCACTCAGCCAGTGCGATGTGACGCAGTTCCTGATTTCCCGTCGGACTGCGGAACGAATTATCATTAGTCAACCTATCCTCAAAATGGATCGCGATCGCCTTAGTCAAGTCACTATGCAAATTCATCAACGTCCCAGCCGCCAGCATTTTGCCCGACGCCTTGAATGCGATGCTATTCCACCAATCTGTATACAGCTCCTTAATCCGCTGACGATCCTCTCTGGTCATTCCTTCTAATCCCAGCAGGAAATTATTGATGCCCTCACGATACTTCGGAGACGGTGGCTTCGTACTATCCCACCTCTCCAACCACGAATAACTTTTGTCTGGAGCTACCCTCGCCATCCATGCTCCTGAATGCTTGCTATATATAAACCTTAGCTTACTTCAACTTTAATCTATATACAAAAACTTGTCAACCAAATATACATAGCTATGTTAGGGCGTCGGGGCTAGGAGCTAGGGCGTCGGAGCTAGGAGCTAGGGCGTCGGAGCTAGGAGCTAGGGCGTCGGAGCTAGGAGCTAGGGCGTCGAGGTTAGGGGCAGGCGGAGAAAGAATGAAACTGGTGACTTATTTCTGCTGTGCTGCACTAAAAGTAAAGGTGAGAAAGTGACGCGGCTCTCAGTTGTCCTAACCGACTTCGAGCGGTTGTTATAAATATATACAGCAATTGCTCAGTTATTCTACGTATAGAGAAAATATAGCCAAGCAGGAAGCTTTGATTTTATCCTTGCCAAGAAACCTTTTTTGGCTAATGATGGTAAAAAACTGTGGCGACAACCACTGCTGTCGAACCTCGACAACTAAATAGATCTCGATTCCATGCGATCGACAACCATCATTGAGCCACCAACGCGATCGAGCGAGCGCGATCGATTTAAGTCTTCTCATGTGGCCACGCTCACCCCAACCACCCGATCCAAAAGCCCTGAGATCGCACTCTTACTCTTATCCCCAAGGCAATCTATCTAATCGATGGCTTCGGGGCATATTCACACAAAAGGTGATTGTCTGCACCTCCCACAAACCACTCTGTTTACCAGTGTTGCGATCGCACTCTTCTTGCCATCCCTATCTCTCCTCTCCCACCGCTAATCTATCTATGTACAAAATCTCCAGCTCATCACAAATTTATGTATAACCAAGCTCCGCCTATATGTATACACAACCTATCTGCCCTCTCTGCGATCGCTAATGGCTGTGTACAAAATGCAATTTAACATTTAAATGTATACAAGTTGAAACCCTTGCCTGCTAACGATTGTGGACGCTAAAAAAATATTTTGTATACATTAATCCATCAGAAATTTGTATATAGATAAATTGATTAGATATTTGTATAGGTGCTACAACCCTTGCTGCATAAGGATTCCAGCCATGCAATAGCTATATATAAAGTATCTATATATAAAAATTTACTATATATAGGATATAAGATCAGCTCCTATATAATATTATTTAAATAATATTATATAGGAGC
>NZ_JACJPW010000170.1 GCF_014696265.1 Aerosakkonema funiforme FACHB-1375
TAAATGTGGATTGATTTTGGACAGGGATTGGAATGCGGCACTGATGATTCTAAAAGTAGCCTTGAGTACGGTAGGGCATACCGGAACTTGGATCGAAGATCCGAACGCTTCAGGAGATTTGGCCGCTACTTTGGTTGGAGTAATCCAGTCGCAAGCAAGCTGAGTCTATGAATGAAGAATCCCCGTCCCTTTAGGGCTCTTGAGTGTCAAAGCACCGAACTTAGAGCAACGCTATCAGAGTACGCGCCAAGCACTTACCGATTTAAAAGGCGATAGATAGCAAAACATATGAGTAAAATGCTGGAATCGGGACAAATATTACAGGGACGCTATCAACTCAAACAAAAGTTAGGGAAAAATGCGGGGCGTCAAACTTGGCTGGCAGAAGATTTGGCAACAGAAACTAAAGAAAAGGTAGTTGTCAAACTGCTGGCTTTTGGCGGCGAGGTGCAGTGGGATGACCTCAAATTATTTGAACGGGAAGCGCAGGTTCTCAAACAACTGGATCATCCTCGCATTCCTAAGTATCGAGATTATTTTCATATAGACGATCGCACGCTTTGGTTCGGATTGGTGCAAGAATATATTCCCGGTGCTTCCTTGAAAGAATTGCTGAGTCAAGGTCGAAAATTTACGAAAAAGGAAATACATAAAATCACTGTATCGGTTTTGAATATTCTGTTTTACCTGCACGATAAAAATCCGCCTGTGTTGCATCGGGACATCAAACCAAGTAATTTAATTTGGGGTGAAGATGAATATATTTATTTAGTTGATTTTGGTGCAGTTCAAGATCGAGCGGCAACAGAGGGCGCTACATTTACTGTCGTGGGAACTTACGGTTATGCACCGATGGAACAATTTGGCGGTCGGGCAGTTCCGGCGTCGGATTTGTATGCGCTGGGCGCAACTTTGATTCATTTATTAACTGGTATTCCACCAGCCGATTTGCCACAAAAAAACTTGCAGATTCAATTTGCTGACAAGGTGAATTTGTCTCCTCATTTGGCAAGTTGGTTAATGAAAATGACCGAACCTGCTTTAGAACGCAGGTTTAGTAATGTTAGAGAAGCGCTCGAGAATCTCAAACAAATAAACTTAAAGGGCGAAGCAAGGGGTAACGAGCTTTTAAAGCAAACATCTGACTTGAATAATTCCGGTCAAGGTCGTTTATTAGATTCATCTGTACCGGTGCCAGATGAAATCAAAGGTTGGAATTGGGGAGCATTTTTGTTACCCTGGATATGGCCGCTAACTAATAATGTTTGGATCGGTCTTTTATGCTGGATACCGCAGATAGGTTGGCTGATGGCGATCGCATTGGGTGCTAGAGGCAATGAATGGGCTTGGAAAAGTAAAAAGTGGCGGAGTATCGAACACTTCAAAGCTCATCAAAGAGGCTGGGCAATTGCCGGACTTTTTATCGGCATACCAACAGCTTGGATATATCTAGTTTTCTTGGCGATGATTCTAGGTTTGCGTTAATAATGCCTCCGAGTTAACGGGAACAGAAGCGTTTACCAATGTCAAAAGCGGGCCGTTTTGTTCTTGTCCGTTTACGGCAAAATCGCTGTGACACAAATAAATTCTTTCTCCCGCACGAGACAACAAATCTCGCACAATTCGTCGCAGTCTTTCTTCTCCTGCGTCTGTTTCATCTTGCTCTGTCCAAGGTTCTCCCAATCGATTTTGCAGAAATAATTGCGAAGCAAATAAACTCGCTGCACCTCCACTTAACCACAGAGAAGAACCGACATCCATCCAAAATTGCCAACGATGAAATCTGCGACTGGAACGGTATTGAAAGATATTCGCCAAGGTGACGGCATTTGCTGTTCTGCCAAAACTTCTCATAGGAAAAGGATTTGCCGTTACTGTACCGCGCCGCAGTAGCTGTATGAATCGACCGACGGTAGTATGAGATGGTGTATCTCCTGGGTTAACGGGAGAGTCGATCGGAGTTTTTCGCAGTCGTCCGTCTACTTCCCAATAATGCTGGGCGGTTTCCATTAATTCTCGCAAAGCTGATAATTGGTGAAAGGGAAGATAGCTGCCATTCCACAAAAAGCGCTGAATTGCTCGATCGAGTACGTGAACGCCGCTGGGTATGAGACGCTGCTGTTGTTGCGATCGCTGTTCTTCCAGCCATTGTACAATTTCTTCATAAGCAATGGTCGCTTGATATCCCAGACGATCCCAGCGAGCAAAGCTTTTCACCGGCTGCAAACTGGGCAATTCCGGATCGGGCGCATAACAATAGTCTGCCAACAAACCGGCGCGAACTGGATCGATACCTTTTGGGATTTGGGATTTGGGATTTGGGATTGAGGTATCTTCCGATTCCTCGTTATCTGTTGCTGCTGATGATTGACTGAGTACTACCAACATTTCCGCGATCGCATCTCGGTCTACCAAACGTCCCAATCCCGGATAAACTAAAGCCAGAAGGGTGAGCAATGCGCGAACGATCGGAGAACTGGATAAGGGGCGCTGATCGTTGAGAGATTCGACGGCTATACCTTTACCTGTGAGAATTTCGATGAAGCTGTAGCGTGCGATCGCATCTAAACCGGGTGCTATGACAGCGACATCTTGCGGTTGCACCTGTCCTGAGTTTATCGCTTGGCTGATGATTTCGGCGGTTTCGCGCAAAAGTTGCGATCGCGATATCGTTTGTAGAGACTGCACCGATTCTGGTAAAGCGGATAGTAAGGAGGGGTCGTTAAGTGCTTCCACCAAGTTATTTCCCAGGCTATCTTCCAAACAAATCACAGGTCGCCTTCTCAAAGTATCTACTTGACAGCGGGATGCCAAACCTGCCATAAAATCGGAGTCAGCACCCAATCCTACGCGCACGCCACCTTCAGGATTGTATGCGAAAGCGCCGATCGCGCCACTGTCTAGGAGAAAGTCAAACAAATCGCGTGCGATCGCGGGATAATCATCTATATCATCTGCCAGAACTATGCGACACCGACGAGTTAAATGCTGCTGATAAGTTGCGTCTGGCAATAAATAGCGCCAATATAATTCCGCAATGATACCGTAAGTCAGCAATCCTCGCTCCAAACACCATTGCTTCCACCGCAACAACATCATTTTTAGTGTTGAGTGCTGACTGCTGAGTTCCGAATCAAAACTCTCCCCCTCTCCCTCTTCCACCAAACCTTGTTCTAAAATTTCAGATATATCCTCTGGAGGCGTTCCACTCAAACCTGCCAGTAACAGCAAGTCGAGGGCGCGACGGACTAATCGATATTCGTTCACCCCCATCTGTCGCCAAATACCCATATCCAATTCCGGACGCCACAGCTCCGTTGCTAATTCCTGTTCTGTTTCCGGGCGCAGTCGCAGGGGAAATTGTGCCTTTAGATTCAACCTCTGTATTAAGAGCGGCCAAAATAGAATTACTTCGTCCTCAAAAAAAGCTAAAGGTGTGGTTGTGCGAATCGGGATATTAGGTATCGCTGCTGTAATGCGATCGGTCAACTCGATGCGGTTATCGCCGTTAGCAGCAAATATCAAAGCTGCTGATGCTCTTTGTCTGGCAGTTAAACGACTGACGACACTTTGGCTAACTGCTCGCCCCTGAGTTGCAGAATTGGGCATAGTAGCATTTGGGCGATCGAATCCCATCTGTACCCAGGTGCAAAACTGCTCTATCAACCGGGTAGTCTTACCACCGCGACTGGAACCAGCGATCCAAATAGATTCAGACACCACCATCCGTCCTCCGGTTAATTTGTTATCATACCACGTACATTCGATTTTCTGACTTTTGCAAATCTGCATTAAGCCAGAAGCAATCAGGATATTTCTCCTATATCACTGAGAGTCAGCGATAAATTTGTGTCATGAAGAAAACATTTTTGGCCAAAATTAGAGATTCCTTGCGTTATGCTGGCGACTGGTTTTCCGAAACGCCAGAAAGAGCCTTAGATCGAGCATATAATGCGGCTTTGCAAATCAAGGCGATCGAAGATGAACATTTTGGGGGTCGCCAAATAGCTGCTGACTCTGCTGAGTACGGAGACAGCACAATGGCTTATTTTGACACAGAACTTAAGCAAAACTTAAATATTATCAAGGCGGGACTGGCGGAATTCAAGGCTAGTAGTTCAGTGGTAAACCTGACGAATCAAAATATAGCCAAACCAAAAGAAGGTGATGTTACCGTCAATAATGGCAATGTTTATGGGCTGGATGCTAGAGATAAACCATCGGTAATTTTAGAGAAACTTAAGTTTATCGATCGCATTGTTTCTCAATACACTCGCGAATCGAAAAAATCGCAACCGGAAACATCTTTATCCTTGGTAGTAGTCCCCGCCAAAAATGACTTGGCTTCCCAAGATTTTAGCTCAAACGATAAAAACGAACAAGTATATTTATCTAAATCCGATCTGGAAACCAAAATTAATGAAACTGCCACTGATAAAACAGGTGTTTTACCAAGATCGATTTTTAAAACATTGAATCGGCTCCAGAGAGAGTTAGACCCTCAATCAGAAGAAGAAGTCGTCAAAAAATTCCGCAAGTCCAAGGCAAAAACAGCAGTTTCTATTAAGTTTATTTTAATTTTAATCATAGCACCGCTGCTCACTTATCAACTATCTAAGATTTTTATAGTCGGCCCAATAGTAGACAAGTTGAGAGATGAGAATAAGGTCGATATTTTCATAAACCGCGATTTGGAAGAAGAAGCGCTGGGTGAGTTACAAGTATTTAAGGAAAGATTAGAATTTGAGAACTTGATTTTTGAAGTTCCGAAGTTTTCGGCAGAGGAAATAGAGGTAAAACTCAAAGAAAGAGCGCAGGAAATCGCCGAAGAATCTCGGCACGAAAGTGCTGATGCCATTAAAAATGTCTTTTCCGATTTACTGTCCTTGGTTGCTTTTGGTCTGGTGATATTTACAAGTCGTCGAGAAATCGCCGTTTTGAAATCTTTTATCGATGAGCTTGTGTACGGTCTCAGCGACAGCGCTAAAGCTTTCATTATTATTTTGTTTACCGATATATTCGTGGGATTCCACTCACCACATGGATGGGAAGTCCTGCTAGAAGGCATATCGCGACATCTGGGAATACCGGAAAGTAGACAATTTATCTTTTTGTTTATTGCTACATTTCCGGTGATTCTCGATACAGTATTCAAATATTGGATTTTCCGATATTTGAATCGCATATCTCCTTCAGCTGTTGCTACCTACAGAAATATGAACGAGTGAAAAAGTCAAATGTAGGGGCGGGGTCACCCCGCCCCTACATTCAACCAATAATTAAGTTTGTCAAAACAAAGTTGCTGGTTCTTTTTCAGCTGCTTCTTTTGCAAGCTTAGGCTCAGATTCTTCGACCTTATTTAGAGTTGATTCAGGCAAGAATTTAGCTGACGGGCTGTGGGGACTCATGAACGTTAGTTGGGCGTCCGCCTGCTGACAAGCTACCATCGTTTTAACGTGTTCCATCTCGTCATCCCGAATAGCGACGAAAACATCGTAAAGATTATCAATTTTGGGACGACGTTCTTCTGGGGGATGAGAAGTTTGGAATTCGTCAAACATATAAAGGTCGCCTTCGCGGTAGTAATTTATGGCAACCTGCGGTGCAGGTTCGGCTTTAAGTTGCTCCTCATATTCTTTGACGAACTTATCGTAAGTTTGGTAGGCGTGTTCTTCCACTAGCTGGGTAAAGTTATAAGCTGCGCGAGGAGAAATCATGAACACAACAACGAGAATCCAGTAGTAGAAAAAGGCTCCCGTGCGAGCAACAAAGCGGTCAATCCAGTATTTATTTCCGCCAAGCGACTCAATAATCAGCAAGTGATGCAATTCGTTCCAAGATTCTGCAAAGTGAACTTTGATCCAGTCAGCTTTGCGCCACCAACCCATGCTTTCATAAAGGTGAAGCACTGAAGTGTAGGCAAAGTAGGGAACGCGAGCAACTGTTTCCAAAACGAAAAATCGCGGATATAAACGGTTGCGGTAAAGTTTGTTGAGAACAAATTCTAAGAAATTGACTAGGAGTCGAATCATTTATTGTACTCCTTGTACATGAATACAGATGTGGGAATAAGGTGTGAAATGGAAGTGCGATCCGAATAGTAGTAGTGTTATAATGAAGAGGAGTATAAAATGGGAAATTTCACTACAATTTCAGAGAGCTTCCGGAGATTTATTCTTAACCCACATTTAGATTGTAACAAAATATTTACAGGGCGTGGTTAACGAATCTAACAGTTAACAAAGTGGCGAATGGGTTTGTGCCAGCGAACTGTGCGTCTGCTGGCGGTCATCTTGCCAAAGCGCTCGGTCTAAGCTGGATTCAGGTGATTAACTTTCGTTTAGGTTGATATGAAAAGTGAGAACGATCGCAACCCGGTGCTGTTAGTTCACGGTATTAACGATACCGGCGCAGTTTTTCATAGAATGGCTCCCTACCTGCTTCAGCAGGGTCGGTCTGTGTACGATCTCGATCTCATACCGAATAACGGTGCCAAACACCTAGATTATTTGGCACAACAAGTTGCAGATTTTGTCGCCAACACTTTCCCGCCAGGACAAGCTTTGGATTTAGTTGGTTTCAGTATGGGAGGAATTGTCAGCCGCTACTACGTGCAGCGGCTGGGAGGAATCGATCGCGTACAGCGCTTCATTACGATCGCATCGCCTCATCGCGGGACTTTGACCGCTTACGGTTCTCAACTACCCGGTTGCGTTCAGATGCGTCCTGGGAGCGAATTTCTGACTGATTTGAGTCGGGATGTCACCATGTTGGAACGACTCAACTTCACTTCCATCTGGACACCCCTGGATTTAATGATCGTGCCGGCGAATAGTTCTCAGCTGCCGGTAGGTAAAAATGTACAGGTATCGGTTCCTCTACATCCCTGGATGCTGACAGACTCCAGGTGTCTCGCCGTAGTTGGAGAAGCGCTAGGAGAACCTCTCAGACAGTATCGCCCACCTGTGCGTACTCCCGATCGCCAAAAATCGCCGACGCATGACAATAATATTTAAACTCCAGCAAGTTGTGGAACGGATCTTCTAAAAAGAAGGTGCGATGTTCGGTAGGTAAACCGGCAAATCGGCGTTTAGCCTCTTGATAAAAGGATAAGTTTTTCTGTTTCGCCCTTTCTAGCAGCGCTTCCCAGTCCGCTTCGGAAGTGAAAACCAATCCAAAATGTCTGGGATATATGCCTTTTTGAGGAGTCACAGCTTCTTTCGCGACGTGGGCAACGATTTGATGCCCGTAAAGGTTAAGAATTACCGAATTTGGCGTTTCGCGACCGATTTCGCAACCCAAACCATCAGCGTAGAATGCTTTTGTTTGGGTAATATCGGTGACGGGAAAGGCAAGATGAAATAAAACTTCGTTCATAGTTTCCTGTTTTCGCGGAGGCTGATAATAAATGCTCTCTACTATTTATGCTCTTAATCCCTGGCTGGTAGCGGTGGGATTAAATACGGTTTTGCTGGCGATCGCGTTTTTGGCCCCTAAAAAGTTGCTCACACCCGCAGGCTACTTGCACGCTTGGGTATTGGGCGTTTTGATTTGGGGAACGCTGGGATGGGAGGGATATTTGACGGTGATGTTCTATTTTCTGGTTGGATCTGCCGTCACCCGCATCGGTATGGCCCAAAAGGAAGCAGAGGGAATTGCCGAAAAGCGTTCTGGTGCGCGTGGGCCAGAAAATGTCTGGGGTTCGGCTTTTACGGGGGCGCTGTGTGCTTTAGCAACTCTTCTGCCTCTCCCCCCCTCTCCCACTCTTTATTTGCTGCGTTTGGGCTATGTCGCCAGTTTCTCTACTAAGCTTTCCGACACTTGCGCTAGCGAGGTGGGCAAAGCTTACGGTAAACGCACATTTCTAATTACTACTTTACAACCGGTAGCGCGGGGAACGGAAGGCGCTGTCAGTCTGGAGGGAACTTTAGCTGGGGTGGCGGGATCGATCGCGATCGCACTTGTAGGTTGGGGTGTCGGTTCGATCGACCTCCCAGGTGTCGGTTTGTGCGTGGTGGCGGCGTTCGTTGCCACTAATTTGGAAAGTCTGCTGGGCGCGACGGTACAAGGCAAGGTAGGCTGGCTGACCAATGAAGTTGTCAATGCTATCAATACTTTACTGGGTGCGATCGCAGCCATTCTGTTAGCTTTGGCGTTTGATTTAGCTCGCTAGAGTTCCAGAAACCCGGTTTTTTGGAAAAACCGGGTTTCTTTAATGGATATTTTGAATTTAAAATTATTAAACTACATCAAGTATAGCTGCAATTCCAGATAAATTGACCTACTTTCAATACAACACTTGCATATATATAGGTGCTACAGAGAAAATATAACGATAATTCAAGATTAGAGAGACCGGAAAGCCGATGATTTGAAGCTTTTATATTCATCTCGAAGTCATTACGTATACACTTAGAGTTTAAAAACGCTCAAAATTTTTTTCGCTGGACTTCCGTAAACAATCATGAGAAATTGTATTACTCAATAGAAGAGAAACAAACAGATTGAGATGGGTAAGACAAAACAAAATAATCTAGAGTTCCGGGAATATTTCTAATTCTAGATTTGGTTTCAATTTCCTGTCAATAATTCTGTAAATGCCTCAGAAATACCTCACAATCAAGGTATTATGAGTGGATGAGCATCGGCAAATATCATTCCCTCACAATTGCCAATTGCTAATAACCATTAAATTGGGTCAGATTCGGGAGAATTAATATCTGCTTTACGTCCAGATAATTATCTCCAAAAGCAGAAGTTCACCAACTAAGTGTTACCTGTCAATTTTTCACAAAATCACGATGTAATTGCAAATCTTCGGAGGAAATATCATGTCCGTTAATTTATTTGATGCCAATTTTTACCGCACTCTTTACCCAGACCTAGCTAGAGCTGGAATTACCACAGATGCACAATTGCGGCAGCACTTCCTGGATAGGGGGATTACCGAAGGGCGTCAATTCTCGCGGTTTGCAGATATCAACTACTATGCAACGAGTTATCCCGACCTCACCAACGCAGGGTTGACTAAAAACCAACTGTTTGGCCATATGGAACAGTTTGGGATCGGAGAGAAACGCCGACCTGGAGTTGTTTTTAACGCAGCTTACTACAGAGCTGTCAACACTGACTTAGCACAAGCTAATCTGACTGACGAGCAATTGGTGCAACACTACCAAAACTTTGGTCTCAAAGAAGGACGAGTTGCTTCAGAATTTTTCAATCCTACCGTCTACCTGAATAGCAATCCTGATTTAAAGGCAGCATTTGGTAATGACTTTGAAAAGGCTGAACAACATTTTCTCAGCAATGGTATTCGGGAAGGACGTACAAGTTCGCTACCGATTGCACCTGCAACAGATCCGGGAAATTTACCCAGCGTTTCATATGAATTAGGTACGCTGCTTACCCGTCCGACATTTGTTGATTCTGTGGGTACTCCCGACCCAGAGGACTATTACCGGATTATTTTGGACAAGCCGAGCAACCTCAATCTTACTTTGGGGGGTTTGAGCAGTAACACTACTCTGAAGTTGTTTGCAGATGTCAATAACAATGCTGCGATCGAACCTGGTGAAGAGTTGAATAGCGTTACTGGTACCCCTTCTAGTCTCGCAGCAATTACCAGGAATTTGGCTCAAGGTAGCTACTACATAGATGTGGTAACGGGTTCTCCCACTTCCAGCAGCTCTTATAGTCTGAGTTTTGCAGCTAGTGCTATTCCTACCACAACTGCATCCGATCCTGGTAGCACGCCAGCTACAGCTTTAAATGTAGATACTCTCGCGGGTACTCGCACTTATCAGGACTTTGTAGGTACAACCGATCGCGATGACTTCTATCGTTTTGTGCTGGGTGATGTGCGTAGTTTCAATTTATCCCTCAGTGGTGTCAGCGATGGAGTGACTGCAAACCTGTATGGCGACAGCAACAGTAACGGTAGCATCGATCCTGGTGAGTTTTTAGCTAGTGCTGGTGCTTCTCCTAGCAGTATTGGCTCAATTGCAAGGACTTTAGGCGCAGGTACGTACTTTGTCGATATCGTGTCAAATACTCCGACTGTGAATACGAGCTACAATCTCAGTTTGACTGCATAACTCGATTTTGCCAAATCGGTTAAAAAGTAAGTGAATAAGAGCGATCGCGCTTTCTCTAACTAGCAAGGACGGGAAGCGCGATCGCACAAGCGAGTTAAGATAGAACCGCTCATTAAAATCATCGCAGAACTTGAGAGGTAAGTGAAAAGTGAGGTAATGATGAAAAGATACAAGCGATCCTAATCGAGAGGAACAGCCAAGCGGAACCAAATCATGATAACACCAGATAATCAGTCAGCTTGGGTCGAACTTCTGAGTCAAGATATTCCCGCTTTTAACATCGAAATCAACAAAATTCCAGTTTCAGAACGTCTGATGTTTCGCGATGCTAATCTGGCTGGACTCGACATTTCCCAAGCGAACATAAAACACTGCGACCTAACTGGTACAAATCTAGCTGGTAGCTCGGTGTCGGGATTGGCTCTTTCTCGGTGTAGACTCCAAGAAACTCAACTTGAAAATGTTCAATTAGATGATGATTATTGGGAACCTGTAATTACTCAGATTCAGATGTTGTGGCGCGATGTCGATGAATGGAATGCTTTTCGGCGTACTGGGCGACCAGCTATTCTTGAAAGTGCAAACTTTACTGGAGCAGACTTAGGTTGTGCAAATCTCAGTAACATGACTTTCACTACAGCACGTTTTGATGGTGCGCGTCTGGGTGGTTGCAATCTAAATGATACATCTTTTATCGGTGCATCTCTTGTCAATACTGACTGCACGAATTTACGTGCCACATCGGTCAACTTCGAGGATGCGGTGCTTGATGGTATTCGTTTCGATCGCGCCGAATTACGCTTTTGTAAGATGAGAAAAGCTAGCGCTGTTGGTGCTTCCTTTATCCTGGCATCTTTGATGGGTGCTGATATGCACGGCATAAAAGCTTTTCGGACGTGCTGGGATGGTGCGATGCTCGATCGAGTACTCTTATTCGATGCTCATCTCGATGGTAGTAGTTTCCGCAATGCTAAACTTACCAACTGCAATTTGATCGATGCCAGCCTGATTGCCTGTGTGTTTGACTATGCGGAAGCGATCGACAATAAAATGACTGATGCTATAACCGCAGGGGCATCATTTGTAGGCGTGCGAGGCGCGATCGGCCTGTGAATACTCAAAGTGTTAATAAGACAGACTATTCATACTCCCAAATAGCGACGCAAGAAACTTTCGAGGCTTTCTAATTTCAAGTTAAAAATCGATTCTACATTGGCAATTTCATGAGTTGTGCAGAAAAATTCATTTGCCAGTAAAGTCCGCAAAGTACCCAAAGATTTCCCGGTGTTGGGATTGAAAAGTCCGAATGCACCGCGCACTGCGTCAAACAATAATAGGGGCGGATTAATGACGATCGGTTCTCGATTAAAGATCCGACCAAAAATGTGGGGAATATCTTCCCGTTTGAGAATATCTGGCCCTCCTACTGGCAAAATTTGATTTCGCGCTGCTGGGGTGGAGACAGAATTGACGGCAATTCGGGCTAAATCGTCGGTACTGATAATAGAGGTACGGTTTTTCGGGTCACCCACAAGCAGATAAATCCCCGTTTGTCGAAACTGTTCCGCTAAAGGTAGGAGATTGGAGGAAAATCCAGAAGGACGTAAAATAGTGTAATTGAGACCGCTGGCTTGCAGGTATTTTTCTACTTCCCGCTTTGCCTTAAATGTGGGTGCGTTTTCATAACCGCGATCGGCTCCCAGCACAGAGATGAAGACAAAATGCTTGACTCCGATATCTTTAGCTCGATCGATTAATTCAATGTTGGCGCGATAATCGAGTGCGGCTGCATTGCCATCTGAGCCGTGAGCGCCGATCATATATTGAATGCCCTGGCAAGCTTTTTTGATATCTTTCTCTTGTTGCAAATCGCCAATAAAAATTTCGGCTCCTCGGTGTTCCAGTTCCGCATAGCGAGACATGAGGCGGACAAACGCCCGTACTGGCATCTCCTGTTCCCGCAATAGCCGCACAATCCGACGGCCTAATCCTCCTGTTGCTCCCGTAATTAAAAACACGATCGTGCTTCCTCAAATACAGCCTACTGAGTTATTTCAGACGCAATAATGAACTCGAAATCTCCGGACTGGTGATTGATTTTTTTCCCAAAAATCCTCGAAAGAGACTTCTTTGAGAGCAAAATTTTCAAATATTTTTAATTCCATTCTATTGACACTCCCCAGCCCTAAAGGGACGGGGATTCTTCATTCATAGACTCAGCTTGCTTGCGACTGGATTACTCCAACCAAAGTAGCGGCCAAATCTCCTGAAACGTTCGGATCTTCGATCCAAGTTCCGGTATGCCCTACCGTACTCAAGGCTACTTTTAGAATCATCAGTGCCGCATTCCAATCCCTGTCCAAAATCAATCCACATTTA
>NZ_JACJPW010000171.1 GCF_014696265.1 Aerosakkonema funiforme FACHB-1375
TAAATGTGGATTGATTTTGGACAGGGATTGGAATGCGGCACTGATGATTCTAAAAGTAGCCTTGAGTACGGTAGGGCATACCGGAACTTGGATCGAAGATCCGAACGCTTCAGGAGATTTGGCCGCTACTTTGGCTGGAGTAATCCAGTCGCAAGCAAGCTGAGTCTATGAATGAAGAATCCCCGTCCCTTTAGGGCTCTTGAGTGTCAATAAAGCATCCATATATTGATGGGAAACTTCTACATTTTGCAATGCGGCTTTGAACAAATTTTTGCAAAGCAGTGCCAGCCAAAAACGCGAAGCAATAAGTTGAGCCACATAAAATGCCTCTAGCTCGATTTCTCCGGTAATATTTGTGTTACTGCCTGTGACAACGTGCCAGATATCGTGAGTTTCAGTTATATGCCACATCAAAAAAGAGCGATCGTCATTAGGTATATTGCTCGTTATAAATTATCCAAATTGATTTTAACTGAATTATTGGCGCTGCCAAATTTGAATCGTACCGTCTACACTCCCAGCCACAAGCATTTGACCGTTGGGACTGATGGCTGCGGATATGAGAGAACTAGCTGAATCTCCCCGAAGACTGCACAGATCGAAACCTGTTTCTAAATGCCAAATCTTGAGCGTACCATCTGCGCTGCTGCTGATGATATTTTCACCATCGGGACTGAAAATCACAGATGTAACTGCACCTGTATGACCGATGAGAGTGGAGATGCGATCGCGAGTGCCCAAATCCCATAATTTGATTGTTCGATCGGTACTGGCGCTGGCGAACAGAAGCCCATTGGGATGAAAAGCGATCGCGCCAATTGCACCTATATCCCCGCTCAAAGTGTGCAACAGCTGTCTGGTGTTCCAATGCCAAAATTTGATGTTTCCGTCCGCACCACCACTAGCAAGCAACTGTCCGTCCGGACTGAACGCGATCGCACTCACGGCTCCTAAATGACCTGTGAGAGTGTATATCTGTTTTCCCGTTGCCAAAGACATTACTTTGATCGTCTGGTCAAAACTGCCGCTAGCAAGGGTTTTGCCATCAGGTGCGATCGCCACAGAACGCACCGATCCGGAATGTTCCCTGAAAGTATCTATCCCTACTCCTGTTTCCGCATCCCATAACTTAACGGTAAGATCCGATCCGCCACTGGCAATAATTTCAGCTTTTTGATTGTGGGTATTCGTCGTATAAGAAGCGTAAGCAATGCTATAAACTACACCTGCTTTTTCCGAAATTATCCGGATTAATTCCCCAGTGTGCAAGTTCCAAATTTTAATTCTGCCATCAAAACTGGCACTGGCTATTTTTTCCCCATCCGAACTTATCGCCACAGCAGCTACCCAGTCCGTATGTGCTGTTAAAGTTTGCACACAACTCCAAATTTGTGGATCGGGTTGATTGATAAGTGCCGATATCGGTTGAGAAGGTTCGCTCTTGTTTTGCGCGGGCGGAATATTTTCTTCATCGGAAGTTTTGCCACCCTGGCTTTCTTCCTTAATTTGTTGTGCCAGTTGAAGAGCTAAGATTTCCTGCTTTAGTTCGTCCAGTTGGTTTTGCAACCAATAACAATCACTTTCCCAGCTTTGCGATCGCTCGCTTGTTCCTGCTAACTCTGTTTGGTTTTCCTGTTGAATATTTAAAATTTCCTCTTTTAGCTGATTGATTTGGTTTTGCAGTTCCAAATTACTGCTAGCTTCTGGAGATGTTTTTTCCTGTCGAATCGCTAAGATTTGTTGTTTTAGCTGGTTAACTTGATTTGGCAGTTCTAAATAAGCGCTGGCGTCTGGAGATGATTTGGCCAAAATCCGCGATATTTGTTGTTTTAGCTCATCGAGTTGACTTTGCACTTCCAAATAAGCGCTAGCTTCTGGAGATGTTTTTTCCTGTCGAATCGCCAAGATTTCTTGTTTTAGCTCATCGAGTTGACTTTGCACTTCCAAATAAGCGCTAGCTTCTGGAGATGATTTCTGCTGTCGAATCGCCAAGATTTCTTGTTTTAGCTCATCGAGTTGACTTTGCAGCCTATAAGACTCGTTTTCCGAAGTTAACCTTTCTTGCCTAGTTTGTTTTTCCAGTTGAGGTTCTTGTACTTGCGCTTTTAGTTCATCGAGCAGATTGGAAATAGCCGAGATGCTTTGAGAAAATTTTTCGATCGCCTGTTCTAAATTCTCTACCCTTGTGGAAAGCGAAGAATTGTTGAGGTATTGCACAACACTTCTCAGAGAGTCCTGCAAACTGGCATACTGTTCCCGCAGATCGGCGACATCTCGATAGATGGGATTGAGGTTAGTCCTTACAGATGAAGCCACAACCTGTTGCAATCGATCGGACTGCAAGGGAAGCAATTCTGGCGAAGAAGGTAAAGAACCAACTGAGGCGTAAAAAGATTCGATATCCCCGGCAATTTGTCGCTGAAAGCGGCTAATCGCAGCACTGGTACTCTGTTTGGTTTGGATCTCAGAGCGACGGCGAACGATCGAGTTCAGGATCGCCAAAACCGATAGCGGTATAGCCACGTAGACGATCTGTCCGCCGATCGCAGCTACGATTGTCCCAGCCACCGAGCCAGCCAGGAAAACATATTCCGCAATTTCTAACCGACGATAGTTGTTAACCATTCAACAGCTGTAACTCGTCCTTCCATCTGAATGATATCAGCCTCAGCACAGAGGTATCTTTACGAAGAGCAAGTTTTCCAATTCGATCGCACCAGCTACACCAAACTCGTCAAATCAGTAGCTGATATTTTTCCTGAGCCAATTTGTAAAGCGGACGCCACACTAAACGATTGGTCAGCACCACCAGCACAGACATTACCGTTGTAGCTGCTAGAAGTAAAGGAAAATTGCCCGTTGCGGTAGCTTGAGAAATTGTTTCCCCTAAGCCGATCGTCGTGACGACCTGACCCCGAAAATGTACATATTCGCTGACAATACTGGCATTCCACGCCCCACCCACAGCTGTAATAATGCCGGTAATCAGATAGGGAAAAATTCCTGGCAGAATTAAAGTGCGCCAGCGTTCCAGAATCGAAAGTTTGTACACAAACGCCGCTTCAAACAATTCTGCTGGGATAGCCTGAGCGCCAGCAATCACATTGAAAAGGATATACCACATGGTTCCCAACATCATGAGGGCGATCGAGCCGATTTGCAAACCGCCGCCTACATGGATAAGCGCCAGTAACAAAACTGGAAATAAAGCAGTTGCGGGTACTGAAGCCGCAATTTGCACAAGCGGTTGCAAGATTTGAGCGAGTCGGGGATTGCGTCCGATCGCTACTCCCACCGGCACAGTCCATACTAAAGATAAGGCTAAGGCGCAAATCACGCGCAAGGCAGTCAATACAGCGCCGACTATTACCTTTTGCCAATCAGCCAAAGTTAATACTCGCAGCAATAAAACTGCTTCCCAAGTTCCCCACAGGACGATTATGGCTGCACCGCTGACAAAAAGCCAATTCAGCCAACGGATCGGAGCGAAGCGACCGGGCGGATTTGCGGGTAAGTTGCTGACTGGAAATGCTCTCACCAAACCGCGATCGACTGCTGACTGCAATGGTTGCCAAAATCTTTCCGATATTATCCGCAAAGTTGGAGAACGACGCAGAAAGTCTAACACCGCCGATTGGGGAGCATTTGTAGCTTCAACTGTTTGAAATTTAAATTTTTCTGCCCAAGCAATTAATGGTCGCCACACAAAAAAATCAATTATTAAAATTATGCTAACTAGGACTGCTAAACCCCAGCCGATCGCCCAAAAGTTTCCCTCGCTAGCTGCTGTAGCCAAAAACGAGCCCAATCCCGGTAAGCGAAAATCTTTATCTTTGAGCGTAAAAGATTCTATGGCGATTAGAAAAAACCAGCCCCCAGCCACAGACATGACGCTGTTCCACACTAAACCTATCGCACCCGCCGGCAACTCCAAAGTCCAAAACCTTTGCCAGAGGTTGAGCCTATAAATGCGAGCCGCTTCTTTTAATTCTCGTGGAATACTACACAGAGATTGGTAAAAACTAAAGATCATGTTCCAAGCCATCCCTGTAAAAATTAGCAAAATTGCTGCTAATTCTACTCCTATTTGCTGACCTGGGAAAAGAGTAATTAGAGCCAGAACAACACCAGGTAGAAATGATAAAACCGGGATAGATTGCAAAATATCTAGCAAGGGTATTAAAATCAAAGCTGCTAGGGAGAAGCGATAGGCAATATAAGCATAAATAAGGGTAAAGCTGAGGGAGAGAAAGTAGGCAATTGCCATCCGAACAAGAGTTTGGGCTGTATATCCCGGTAAAACGCTGAGATCGGTGGAAATTTTTAAACTGGCATCGAAAGGGCCGGTGAATTGAGAGCCTGTTTTGACGATCGCTACAGCCATAACGAAAATCAACAGCAATAACAAGCCATCTTGCCAAGTCCATCCAATTCGGTTTAATGTCTGATTTGCAGGTGTGAGCGGTCTAGTCATAGCGATTTTAGATTTACTCCTGACTGGTTATTTCTGATTCTAAGAATATCTCTCCGGCTGGCTCGTTATAGATATATAATTCGGCGTAGCGACCCCAGTCAATAGCTGTCTTTAGTTGTTGTTGTGCTTCTTGGGTACTAAAATATTTTTCAAGAATATCTAATACCAGTTCTTCTGGAATGCGATGATTGCGTTTGGCTTGGAGAAAATTAGTAATTTGTTGCACTAAGCGAATGCGATCGAGCATTTGCGATCGCATTATTTGTTTGCGTTCGTCAATCCCACCAGCAATGAATTGTTGCCCCACGCTAGTGAGACTGATATCCCCTTCCGCGATCTGCACCATATCCATCAATTTCGCTGCTTCAACAATAGGTAGAATATCGTCAACTTCTAGGAGTAATTCTTGAGCTATACGGTACAAATCTTTAGAATTTTGGTCTTCTAATAGTTCTAGAAAACCAGCAATAGAACCAATTCGCACCGCTGGCAATGATTGATATTTTTGCGGTGGCGTAGATGATATTTTAGAAACGGTAGGCTCTGGTTCAACTGCTTCTGGCATCAAATCCGGATGAGTAATAATTTTATAAACCCGATCCACCAGAGATTGAAAACTGGGACTTTTGCGATCGCGATAATGAGGTAACTTAACTGGTAAATCGGCTCTTACTCTGCCAGGATTTCTGCCTAGAACTATAATTCGATCGGCAAGAATCACAGCTTCTTCAATACCGTGAGTTACTATTAAAATAGTCTGGGTGGGTATCCGGCGTTCTAACCACAAATCTAATAACTCAAATCGCAAGTTTTCGGCAGTCAAAACATCCAAAGCCGAAAACGGCTCATCCATACATAACAGTTCCGGTTCAACCGCTAAAGCTCTGGCAAAACCTACTCGTTGGCGCATTCCTCCTGAAAGCTCTTTCGGGTAAGCATTTTCAAACCCATCCAAACCGATAACGTCAATCATTCGCAAAGCTTTTTCTCGCCGACGATCGGGTAGTTCGCCCTTCGCCTTCAAGCCCAATTCTACATTTTCTAACACTGTTAACCAGGGATAGAGAGCAAAACTTTGAAATACAATTGCCACACCTGGATTTAAGCCAACTAGGGGACGATTGTGATAGAGTATTTTGCCTAGAGTGGGCGGAATAAGTCCGGCAATCATTCGCATTAAAGTTGATTTTCCCGAACCGGATGGCCCCAACAAAGCCACAATTTCACCAGTACGCAAATCGAAATTGATATTTTCCAGGATAGTAATTTCTTGACCGTTGGGTTGCTGATAGGATTTTTTGACGCTTTCTAGGGAAATGAGTAAATCAGTTGTTGTTTTGACGACCATAATTTTACCTACACTTTAAATAGTTTTTTTCTTGTTTTTGGTTGGGTCTGCATCCAGCTACCGCGTTTAACTATGCCACAGATTTAGCTCGTAATTAACAAATAAAAATTAAAAACAGTTTAAACGAAGTTGGGGCGCGATGAAGATCCGAAGGATTCCTATATTTTGCAGAGTGGTTAATCTATCCTTAACCATTTCTCGCACAAAAGGCAGAAATTCTGCGATCGCTCGCGTTACCGTCGCCCCAGCGAATCCCCGTCAGCGATCGAGTTCGATTACTCCCTTCCCGCCGTAAGATTATCGATCGCAAGTTACCTGTTGTTCTTTTCTCCCCCACTCTCCCGCTCCCCCACTCCCCCCAAAGCATACATATTCTTTGAGCGAGAAGGGAGTAATGCCGCGTCCAGGGGCTGGCGATCCCACAGATCTGATTCTATATCGTCAATTGTTACCCAATCATAGCAACTGCCTATTTCCCCAATCGGGCTAAAATAATTCCCAGCTGGACGCTGATAATTCCCAATATTGCACTGCCTGCCCAGTAAAGACCTGCTGCCAAATAAGTGCGCTCGCGCAGTAAGTTCATGGTATCTAAGCCGTAGGTGGAAAAGGTAGTATAAGCGCCTAAAAATCCGGTTGTTATCAACAAACGCACTTCTGGAGAAATAGTTGCTACCCGTTCTAATGCCAAGGTGGCAAAGAAACCCATCGCCAAACAACCGGTAATGTTGATAAAAAATGTCCCGTAGGGAAATCCCGTGCCGAAGCGTTGCGCGAACCACAATGTTATGTAATAACGACACAACGCACCTGCGATCGCACCCAAACTAATCGCTATGGGAACCCGAATGTTAGGATCTTGTAACATTTGCCAACCTTTGCCAAAATTTTGAGTTAAAAGACTGGTTTTCTGCCCAATACCCTGCTACCTCTCGATAGTTGGGCTTAACCAAATCTGGTATTGAGGACAGCAACTAGCGATTTTATCAACCAGATTGGTGCGTTAAACCGTACCTCTGAGTGGGCGTTCGCCGTCATCGCACTCGATCTGGGTTGGGTAGAATGAAACAAAATATCACAAAAAGTCATTGCGTAGATAGATATCTAATAGATTTCTCCCACAATTCTTGTGGGGCAGGCATCCTGCCTGCCTTTGAGATTTTTGTCTGGAGATATCTAAATGAATGTAACTGGGAGCAGTAACGTATGAATCAATTTAAAACAGTTGCTTTATTGGGTTTGTTAAGCGCTCTGTTAATTACGATCGGCTACTGGCTAATCGGTGGCTGGACTGGTGCGTTTATAGGGATGGCACTAGCAGCTGTCACTAATCTGGGGTCTTGGTATTTCTCCGATCGAATCGCGTTAGCTGCCTATGGAGCCCAGCCGATTAGCTACGAGCAAGCACCCAATTTGTATCAAATGGTGCAAAAACTGTGCGATCGCGCTGGTTTACCTATGCCAGGAGTATACATTGTTTCCAGTCCAGCAGCTAATGCCTTTGCCACAGGACGAGACCCAGAACACGCAGCTGTCGCTGTTACGGAAGGCATTCTCAATATTTTGCCCGATGACGAATTAGAAGCAGTTATTGCCCACGAACTCAGCCATATTTACAATCGCGACACTTTAACTCAAGCAGTTTCCGCCACAATTGCCGGTGCGATCTCCTTTATTGCTCAAATGGTGAGCTACAGTATGTGGTTTTCCGGCGGGCGAGACGATCGCGATGGCCCCAATCCCTTGGGGATGTTACTAACTGTAATTCTCGCGCCGATCGCAGCTACTGTAATTCAGTTGGGTATCTCTCGCACAAGAGAATTTTCTGCTGATGCCGGTGCAGCCAAACTAACTGGAAATCCTCGCGCTTTAGCCCGTGCATTACAACGTTTGGAAGCGGGTGCTAGGCAGATGCCGATCGAAGGCAACCCCGCTTTTGAACCGCTTTTAATTATCAATTCCTTCTCTGGTGAATTTTTGGGTAATTTGTTTTCGACTCACCCATCTACAGAGGCACGCATTCAGGCTTTACTGAAACTCGAACAACAACTGCCAAGCAGATATTAAGTATCTTCCCACCAGTAGAAAGAGTGGGGGAGTGGGGGAGTGGGGGAGTGGGAGAGCGGGGGAGGAAAGCTGATAGATTACTTTTATGCCGTTGCACTGATAACTCACAACTAACAACTAACAACTGACAACGCACAACTGATAACTCACAACTAACAACTAACAACTGACAACGCACAACTAACAACTGACAACTGACAACAAATTAGGAGAAAAAAATGACCGAACCTACTGTTCCTACAGAATCGGTAATTGTAGAAGTTAAATCCGAAACAACTGAGATTGTGCAAGTCAATCCCGAAACAACAGACCTGGTAAAAAAGGAAATGCCTAACGCGACTGAAGAGGTAATCAACGAAACAGCAGCCTTATTTGAAGCCATTAAAAAGCGGGTGCAATTAGAAATCCAGGCGGCTGGCGAACTTACCCAGGAAGCTTACATGAATGCTGTGCGTCAAACACAGGAATCGCTCGCAGAAAATCAGGCGATCGCCAAAGAGAGAATTGACGAAGCAGTTCGCCTAGTTCAGCAAGAAGCTGAGAGAAATTGGCTGCTCATTGATGCGATTAAAACTCGCGCTCAAGCAGAGATTCAATCTGCTGGCGAAGTTACTCGCGAAAATTATCTCAAGGCTGTGCGTCAAGCAAGAGAAGCCGTCGAACAAAATCAGTCGATCGAAAAGGAGCGAATTGAGCAAGCAGTTCAGGAAATTCAGAAGCAAGCTGAAAAGAACTGGCAGGTGATTGTTAGCGAAATGGAATCTATTGGTGTGCGTTTGGCAGATGCTGCTAAATCTGCCTGGAACGCTTTGATGGCTCATCTGTCAAAGTCCGATAACAAGTAAGCCTTCTGCACGATGGTCAATGTCTTTTTGTAGGGTGGGCAGTGCCCACCCTACTTTATGTATTATTTTATAATACAATAGCTTTATGCACCTAAAATTCTTGAAAAACTGGTATCCCTAATGCTGTATTACGCAAGGGCGCTCAATGCTGCATAATGGGAAAGCTTTCTAATACTGTCGGGAGACTTGAGGATACGCCTTGCTCCAAGCTCCTAGATTCTTAGACAGCATCTTTCGATCGTCCATACTTTGTGCCAGAATTCTGAATTAACAGCTATGCGAACCCATTATTGCGGCCAAATCCGAAGCTCCCATGTGGGAGAGACTGTCACCCTTTGCGGTTGGGTAGACCGTCGCCGCGATCACGGGGGCGTGATTTTCTTGGATTTGCGCGATCGCACCGGCATTGTCCAAATTGTCAGCGACCCTCAGCGCACCGCCAGCTCCTACGAACAAGCTGATAAACTACGTAACGAATATGTAGTCAAGATCGTCGGTCGAGTAACACCACGCCCACAAGAATCTCTCAATCCCAAATTGCCTACTGGCGAGATTGAAATTTACGCTTTGGAAATTGAATTGCTCAATCAGGTACATAAGCAATTGCCTTTCCAAGTTTCCACCACAGAAATGGAGACGGTGCGGGAAGAGTTGCGACTGAAATATCGATATTTGGATTTGCGACGCGATCGCATGACCGCAAATCTGCAACTCCGCCACAACGTCGTCAAAGCAATCCGTCGCTTTCTAGAAGACGAGAAAAACTTCATCGAAATTGAAACGCCTATCCTCACTCGCGCCACACCAGAAGGCGCACGGGATTATCTCGTACCCAGCCGCGTCAATCCGGGCGAATGGTTTGCTCTACCACAATCGCCGCAATTATTCAAGCAGTTATTGATGGTTTCTGGGTTCGATCGCTACTATCAGATTGCCCGTTGTTTCCGGGATGAAGACTTACGCGCCGACAGACAACCAGAATTCACTCAATTAGATATGGAAATGAGTTTCATGTCTGTTGAAGAAATCCTCAATCTC
This sequence comes from Aerosakkonema funiforme FACHB-1375, assembly GCF_014696265.1. GTDB lineage: Bacteria > Cyanobacteriota > Cyanobacteriia > Cyanobacteriales > Aerosakkonemataceae > Aerosakkonema > Aerosakkonema funiforme_A. The sequence continues at coordinate 9,773 of NZ_JACJPW010000171.1, forward strand.
AATGAAGAATTAGTTTGTCATGTTTTCCAAAAAGTGAAAGGAATTGAGTTACCTCGACCTTTCCCGCGTCTGACTTACGCCGAAGCGATGGAACGTTACGGATGCGATAAACCCGACACGCGCTACGACTTAGAATTGGTCAATGTTTCCGATCTGTTTAAAGATTCTGGATTCAAAGTGTTTTCAGGTGCTGTTGCATCTGGAGGCATTGTTAAAGTATTACCCATTCCCGGCGGCAATGATGCTATCTCCAATGTGCGGATCAAACCGGGTGGCGATTTATTCAAAGAAGCTGCCGAAGCAGGTGCAAAAGGTTTGGCTTATATCCGCGTCCGGGATAATGACGAAATTGATACAATTGGCGCGATCAAAGATAACCTGACGGCAGCACAAAAACAGGAATTGCTGACTCGTACCGGTGCCAAACCCGGACATCTTTTGTTATTTGCAGCCGATACGATACCAGTTGTCAATAAGACCCTCGATAGATTGCGCCAAGTTATTGCACAGCAGTTGGAATTGATTGACCAAAACAAAATTAACTTGCTTTGGGTAACAGATTTTCCTATGTTTGAATGGAATGCCGAAGAAAAGCGTTTAGAAGCGCTGCATCACCCATTCACCGCACCTCATCCCGACGATTTGCACGACCTGAAAACCGCGAGAGCGCAAGCTTATGACTTGGTATTTAACGGTGTAGAACTTGGCGGAGGCAGTCGGCGGATTTATCAGCGCGAAGTTCAGGAACAAGTGTTTGAAACTATTGGTTTGTCTCAAGAAGAAGCGCGGAATAAATTTGGCTTTTTGTTAGAGGCATTTGAATATGGCACGCCGCCGCACGGTGGGATCGCCTACGGTTTAGACCGATGGGTGATGCTGTTAGCTGGTGAAGAGTCGATTCGGGATGTAATGGCATTTCCGAAGACGCAACAAGCGCGGTGCTTGCTCACAGGTGCGCCATCTGGTGTGGATGAGAAACAGTTGAAGGAATTGCAAGTGCGATCGACTTATAAGCCAAAGGCTTAATTGCAGAAGTTATCATGGTAATTGGCGATAACTTATCGTCAATTACCAATTACCGATTAGCAGGAGGTCAGCATGACCGAAATAGCCACACCTGTAGATCTGTCTACTTCCTTACCAGATCATACACAATTGCCAGAATCGGATGGAAACTTCGTGAAAAACTTTCAAGAACCTCCGGAGGGAGATCTCTTAACAGATTGCATTACTCCCATTTTGCAGAAACGTCACCCCGACGGTCAGTATTGCATCGGTCGAGATTGTGGAATTTACTGGCGCATAACAGAACCGCCAGAAAGAGGAGCAGAAGCGCCGGATTGGTTTTACGTGCCAGATGTGCCACCAATGTTAAACGGAAGATATCGCCGTTCTTATGTTTTATGGCAAGAAATCGTCGCGCCGCTAATTGTGTTGGAATTTGTATCGGGAAATGGTTCGGAAGAAAGAAATAAAACTCCTTATGAAGGTAAGTTTTGGGTATATGAAAGAGCGATTCGCGTCCCATTTTATGGCATTTATGAAGGCTCGCTTGGAGCAGTGCAGGTATATCAATTAGTAAACGGAAACTATCAGTTAATACCAACTAACGAGCGAGGTCATTATCCTATTGAACCGCTGGGAGTAGAGATAGGAATTTGGCACGGTCAGTATCAGAATGTGGAATTTCCCTGGTTGCGTTGGTGGGATGCACAAGGCAATCTTTTGCTAACAGCAGAGGAACGTCTCGAACAGGAAAGACAACGCGCTGACAGATTGGCAGATCAGTTACGATCGTTAGGTGTTGAACCGGAGGTCTAGGTATGACTTCTATTTTTACCGCATCGCCGAATCTTGAATCGAGTTTACCAGACCACACACAGTTACCAGAGTCTGATGGTACATTTGTGAAAAATTTTCAGGAGCATCCCCAGAGTATTTTGCTAACCGATTCCATCACGCCTGTATTGCAGCAGTTGCATCCAGACGGTCAGTATTGTATAGGTCAAGATTGCGGAATTTACTGGCGTTTGACCGACCCACCGGAAAGAGGCGCTGAAGCACCTGATTGGTTTTACGTACCGAATGTACCGCCAACTTTAGACGGTCAAGTACGGCGTTCTTACGTTCTTTGGCAAGAATACATCGCACCTTCGATCGTACTGGAATTTGTCTCTGGAGATGGTTCCCAAGAACGAGATACAACTCGCATAACGGGAAAATTTTGGATTTACGAGCAGGTGATCCGTCCGCCTTTTTATGGCATTTATGAAGTCAGGCAAGCCAGGGTGGAAGTGTATCAACTTCTGGCAGGCAAATATTATTTATTACCTGCAAATGAGCGCGGCAGATTTCCCATTCCTCCTTTGGGTGTAGAGTTAGGAATTTGGCAGGGAAGATATCAAAATTTGGAATTACCGAAAACCGTGCGTGAAAGCCCCTGGCTTTAGACATGGGGATGAAACGCACCTGGCGATTTTAATCGCCGTCAAGTCCCTGGTTTCCACTTCTGATTCTCAAT